>CAZGJP010000290.1:0-3781 GCA_964526605.1 uncultured Lentisphaera sp. | reverse complement strand
CAAGCCCCTCGTTCAAGTTTTCTGCGGCGCTTCTGATTCTTTCAAGGATAGTCCGCGACTTCGAGAAGGGGCAGCCCCCCCCCGACGACAGGACTCTGAGCGCCGATCTGGACATTCCCATAAGGCTCGTCCGAGACATATTGTTCGAGTGCGAGAAATGCGGCCTCCTCAGCGAGGTCGAGCCGGGTTCCCGGGGAAAGCTCTTGGGCTACCATCCCGCTCTTGACGCCGACAAGTTCACCGTGGCGTTCGTGGTTGGGAAAATACTGGGCCATGGGATAGACTCCATAGCCCAGCTTGAGAATCCAGGAATTGATAGAACCAAGAGGAAGGTCGCCGCGATGCTTGCGGATATTGCGGAGGGAGAAGGCAAGACCCACATCAGAGATGTCTAGTGTCCTGCAACGTATTTGCGACGCAGGACACTAGCCCGAGCCGGCCGTGAATATCTGTCGAGCGCATGCACCCTTGTCTTCACCCCTTGAAGAGCGCCATCTTCTGCTTTAGCGAGTCCACGTAGAGAGTCAATCCGCCGCCGCCGAACCCCTCCGCGTCGGCGACATGGACGCTGTCCGCGAATTTCGCGGACCCCGGAGAGAGCGACTCGAGGAGGTTCGGCGCGCCGAGAATCTTCGCCGGATCGAAGAAGGCCCCTTCCTCGCCGGGAATCAGCGCCGCATAGACTATCTCCATCTCCACGAGGTCGTTGAAGAAATGCGTCCCGAAGGAGATGTCGGGAGTCAGCCCCTCGTGCATCATTGCAAGCTCGCAGATCACCCCGCAGTTGCGAATCTCCGAGAAGCTGATGGGTATCCCAAGCTCCGGCATCTTGCTGCCCCATCTGCCCGGACCGACAAGCGCGATCTGCCCTTTCATCGATGGGTCCAGATTGTTCATCCTGCCTATCATCCTGGCAACCGAGCACTTGTCGGACTGCGAAAACTCCCCGTATCTTTCCGGACGGACGTATATGATCCGTCTCATCCGCCTTATTGCGCTTTGTCCGATCACCGGTCCCGGGCTCTGCAGGACAAGCTTCTCCGGGGGCAGTTCCGAGGGCTCCTTCACGCTGCGCATCTCGCGTGGAACCTGGAATGGACGGCACTGCAGAAGATTGATGTGGTAGCTGGATTCATCCGCGAAATTCGCAGAGAACTCAATGTCCACGGGGCATCCGTAGGCCTTCTGAAGCGTCGAAAGCATCTCGCGCATGTCCCCGACGAAGGCGGTCTTCGACAGCAGTTCCTCGAAAGTGAGAACCCATGGGTTGAAATCCTTCACCCCCAGCTTCCTGGCGGCCTCGTCGGCATCCCCGTCGAACGACGCGAAGATGTCGAGGGGGATGCCGGATATCGAAGGCAGCGCCACGGAAAATTCCGTCGAGACGAGCTGGTTCATCCCCAGGTCTATCAGGTCCATGCTCTTCTGGGAATACTTCCTGAACTCCTCGAAATTCTTCTCCGTCCTCAGCATCGGCTCGCCGAGAGCGACTATCCTGGTGTAGTCGCCCCCATGCTGGTCCACCGCCCTCGTCCCGAGCCCGAACACGAGGCGCATCACCCCGTCCTCCGGCCTTATCCTCACGTTCCACACGAAGGGATTGTAGGAATAAGCCACGCCGGCTATCTGCGGAAAGTAGAGCCGCCCCAGGAACTGGCCCGAAACGCGCTGGATCAGAAGCGCCATCTGCTCGTCCTTGTGGAACAGACCCCGCTCCAGGCGGTATGAAAGCGCGTCCTCGCTCATCGTGCTCGCATAGACCTTCCTGACGGCGTCGAGGAAGTTTTCGAGGCGCTGCCTAGGGGCGCCCTGGTTGGCGCAGAAGTGGCTCTCGTATTTCCCCGAGAAGGAATTCCCGTAGGCATCCTCTAGAAGACTGCTCGATCGGACTATTATCGGCGACTGTCCGAAATAGTCCAGCATCTCCTTGAACTGCTCGAG
The DNA here is from genome assembly GCA_964526605.1 of uncultured Lentisphaera sp. Classification (GTDB taxonomy): domain Bacteria; phylum Verrucomicrobiota; class Lentisphaeria; order Victivallales; family GWF2-50-93; genus DYMC01. Next base: position 1,840 of record CAZGJP010000290.1, on the reverse strand, counting down.
TATGGACTCCGGGAATCTCCCGTCCAGGAGCCGTCCGCGCATCTCCTCCGCCCCGCCGATCTCCTCGCTGTCTATTATCCGCTTTCTCCCCCACCAGCAGTCATTCTCGATCAGATAGGTGTAGAAGACGTCCGAGCCGAGGAAAAAAGAGTCGTGCTGCTCAAGCTTGCTCCTCCATGACCCCGACGGGGCGCTGGTCAAGACCTTCCTCGCAAGCAGCATGCCGGCCGTCTTCCCGCCGACAAGCCCCGTGCCGATCATTCTCCTGCCGACGGAGACCAGGTCGCCAATGTCCATGTATTTTTCGCACAACGAGGCCAGTGTCTCGTCCCGGGTCATTATCATCCGTATGAGCTGCCTCTTCAATTCGGAATATTTGCGGTCCCCATCCGAGCCCCACACGTCCTGCTCCTGGAGCTCCCTGGCCTCGAGGAAGGTCTTCGCCCAGACATCCTCCCTGGTCTCGCCTATGTTCCCCCACTTGTGCGGGATCTTCGAGAGTATCTCGGATATGGACTGGCTGCTCAGCACTGGCGTAAAGTGGTCATCCTCGCAGAGGTGGGGCATGTAGAGCGTGGACGTGTATCTGCCGTCGGCCTTAACGGGGAGTATGTAGAGCTTCTCGCCGCTCCTGAAGACATCTCTGACCACCTGCGCGGTGTTCTGTATCGCATCCGTCGCAAGCCTCGTGTTGTGGTTCTTCAGAAGCATGAAGTAGGCGACCGTGTCGAGGCGGTAGAGATAGGGACAGGTGAGCATGAAGAAATTCGCCAGCATCCTGTCGGTGTACCAGTCCACCGCGAGGTCCGACAGGCAGTCGAACACGTAGCACGCGCCAACTCCCTTATCCGCCGCCACCGAGAGTATCCTGTCGATGAACTGCTCGAAGCCATCCTTCGGGTCTATCGCCACCTCCTCGCAGATCCCCTCCGGCAGAACCCTCGGATGCTCGGCGAACCTGAAATAGACCAGCGGCTTCCCGTCGGAGATGCAGCGGCGCGCGAAGGGGAGGGCGAAGTGGAGATACTCGTCAAGACTCTCCGTCTGGAGGACGACATTGTCTCCCTTCAATATTCCCTGCAGAATCTCGTCCAGCGAATCTATTCCGGAACTGAATTCAAGATATGGCATGTCCGACTCCCGCCTTTGAAGCATAATGCGATCGGCTCAATATATCCGGACAAGATGCTTCCGCAAATGCTCCCCCAAAACTCGGCCCCATCAAAACCAGGATATGGAGCATATCTCCATATCAACCTAATCCCCCTCGGCATTGGTGGAATACGCCAGGAAGGTCACATCCGGGTTGGTCACGGCATAAATTGCATCCCCATTGTCGCCCTTCCACATCAGGAGCCGCCCCCTGATCTGGGGATTTCCGCAGGCAGACGCAGGCAGGTCGAAGTAAAGTTTTCCGACCTGATGCAAGACGGATTTGCCCTCGTTGCCGAGTATCTTGCACTCCTCCAGGTGGATCGCCCCGAAAAGAGGGTCGGACATTACTCCGGCCACGCTCGAAGAATCGGCGACCACCGCCCCAATCATTCCGAAACAGCTTCCATCCCTGATGAGTCCGACGGTCAAAATATTCGTTTGCAGTATTCTGGCCTTCCGGGTTTCGTTAAGGCGGATGGATTGCTTCTCCTTTTTCCGCCAATTCTCGTATTCTTCCAGCTCGGCGTTCAACGCGTTTTTCAACGTGGCGACGGACGCGATGCTCAAATCATTGCAGTTGGGAAGATTCTCGCTTCCTTCCAAGTTTCTGCAGTCCTTTGTGCTGAATATCAAATATGCATATCGTCTCTTTGTGTCCGACACGTAGTTCATCAAGGTTATCACT
>CAZGJP010000289.1:0-3832 GCA_964526605.1 uncultured Lentisphaera sp. | reverse complement strand
CCCCCGCTAGGATTTTTTTACATAAAAGTTAGTATCCGGCATACTGATTTTGTACGACGGGTTAAGCTACCGCGCCGCCATTTTGCATTTGCAACCCTCGGGCAGACTCTTGCCGGCCTCCTGCGAAACCCCTTTCGCCTTCCCTATCTCCTTGACAAGATGCATCATCACGTCCTTCAGATCCGCCGACTTCTCCCTGAAGACTTCCGAGCTCATCTTGTCGAACTTCGCAAGATACTCGTCGCAGGTCCTCTTCACGGAATATTCCGCCGTGAAGCCCTCGGATATCCTCCCGCGAACCTTGTCCAGTATGCTCTTGTCCTCCAGGAACAGCAGATGCACGCTGAATATCGAGGCGTCCGCCTCGGATATCATGCTCAGCGCCCGCTCTCCCATCTCGGCGGTCTCCTTCTTCGCCGCCGCCAGGGCCTTGTCGAGAACCGCCAGCTCCTCCGTCTCCGAATCGTGCCTCTCCTGGGCTATCTCCATGTCATCGTAGGATCTGTCCAGAAAGACCACCCTGCCTATGGCGAGCCCCTGGTTCGCGGGAGTTCCCTTCAATACTTTTTCCACGGGAAGTTCCTGCTCCGTGTCGCCGGCGCGCTCGGGCTCTATGGACAGAAGTCCGAAGAGCTTCGAGCTCTCGATGATGTTCGCAACCTGTATGGACAGCGAGCGTATCAGCTCGACCAGATCCTCGCCGAAGGCCTTGCGCGCGGAGGATTGCAGATTGATCACCCCGTATTTCCTACCCCCCACCACGAGAGGGCACGAGAGCATGCTGTTGAACTTCTCCTCCCCGGAGTTGCTCGCCGGGACGTGGCGCGGGTCCCGCTGGGGATCAAGCACGTTCAATATCTCGTTCTTGGTGAAGGCGTGCCCGGTGATCCCCTCGGATGGGGCAAGCGTGAATTTGCCGATTATCTCAGGGTTCAATCCCTCGGTCGCCGCCAGGACCAGCCGGTCGCTCTTCTCGTCGTAGGCGTATATCGAGCATACCTCGCAGTCCAGACGCCTAGCAAGAAGCGTCACTATCTTCGATAGTATCTGCCTGTTGTCCTTCCCATACGCGAAAAGACTCGTTATTTCCTTGAGTATCTGTAGAATTTCAGCTGTCATGGGCTATTAATATTGTCCCCAGATCGAAATCTGCAAACAACGCGCTGGATTCGGATGGAACAAACGCTGAAATATGCGGCGATGGAGACGGACCCGACCCGGAGAGTCGAGATAGACCTCGGTTGCGGAGAAGGATCGTTCTCGGCCGAACTCGCCAGAAGCCTCCCGCACGCCCTCGTGGTAGCAGTGGACACCATGAGAGGCAGGCTCGACAAGCTTCGCAGGAAGGCGGCCAAGCTCGGACTTGGAAACCTCGTCGTCGTCGAATCCGAGGCGGGATTCTTCCTCCACGCAATGCTGGCGGAAGCCTCCGCCGACTCGATACATCTCCTATGCCCAGACCCCTGGCCCAAGGCCAAGCACCGCTTCCATCGCCTAGTAAGCGGCGAATTCGCCGACTCGCTCCGCAGAAAACTCAAGCCGGGCGGACTCTTCCACTTCTCGTCCGACGACGCGCCATACTGCGACGCCGTCGAAAGGATAATGGCATCCAATCCGCAGTTCAAGCCAACCTCGCTGCCGGAAAATCTGAAAACAATCAGGACGGACTTCGAGCTCCAATGGCTTTCCCAAGGGAAAAATGTGGAGCACCTATGCTGGAGGTCGGAGCCCTGCAGCGGGCTCAAGTGATTATACTACCATTGGACGATGTTCGTCCTGGTCGAGACGGTCTTGAAGAATTCCCTCAGGGCGTTCCTGAGACTGTCAGACTTCGCCTTCGAGACGACCTCCTCGGTGTCTATCATGAACGTGGGCTTGCTCACCTTCATCCTTCCCTCGCCTTTGCAGCTCAGCAAAAGCCTCTTCGTCTTCAAGTCCACCAGTTCGACCCTCGTCTTCGCGTAGGCGTCACGGTTGGAGCCTGGAAACCAGTAAGCCCCGAGTATCGTCAGATCGAGTATCGCCACAGGGTTGAAATATTTGTCGGCCTCCACCACAGTCCTTATCATGATCACCGAATCCGTCCCTTCCGCAGCCTTCTTCAGGACTCCATCCAGATCCCTGCTCTCCAACTCGCTGGTCTTGACGAAATAATAGCCGCTCATCGTCTTCTCCTTCACCAGCGTGTCCATGTATGAGCTGCATATGCCAAGATCCGTCTTGCTCCACTTCCACAACGGCTCGAGCTCCCCGTCCGAGTTCATCGTCTCGATGTTCATCCACACCGCCGTGCGCCCGAAACTGCCGCCAAGGGCATCCGCCTTCTCTCCCTTGAATTCCGACGCGCCCATGAGTTCGTCCACCTTCAAAGGATGAAGCCCGCTCGCACAGCCCGCTAAGAACGCCAGCGATGAAATGACGCCAACTGCGAGAAAAATCCTCATGTTCGTCTCCAAGTTTTTAATGTGATCGATAGTGGATCAATATAGCACGGCGCGGACTCCGCGCAACCGCGGGGGGCAATTGCCTCGTAAATGTTCGGTGAAAAAGCATGACCCGCTGAACATCTACGACACATCCTCCTGCGGACGGTTTATCCTCCTCGTCATGAACATCACTATCGAGAGTATCACGAAGAGGCCCGCAGCCCCCATCAGAAGCGAATAGTCCTCTATCTGAAGTATCACGTAGAAATAGGCGTAGAGCGTCGTCAGCACGCTCCCTATCGCCAGCGCGAGCGACGCCTTCCCGAAGGCCGCCTTCGAATAAAGCGAAATCAGGACGATGACGGATAGCGCGGAGACCAGATAGGCTCTGCCGAAACCCATGTGCTCGGCGAGAGCCAGAAGCAGGCAGTAGAAAACCAGTATCGCCAGTCCGATAAGAAGATACTGGAGAGGATGTATCCGCGACTTGGTAATGAACTCCGACACGAACACCGACGTGAAGGTGAAGACCACGAACAGCATCGCATATTTCGCCGTTCTCGTCGCCTGCTGGTAGATGTTCGCCTCTATTATCAGCCTCGAACCAAAAGCGGATTCATGGACATCGTATTTCCTACCCTTCCAGGACTGCGGAAAGTTCCTGTTAAGCTCGATTATCTTCCATTCCGCCCTGAACCCGTCCTCCCCGATATTCCTCGCCGAGGGAAGGAAGGCGCCGTCGAAGCTCGGAGAGCTCCAGCCCGAAACCATCTTCATCGTCGTAGTCCTGCCCAAAGGCACTACGTCCAATGCCTCGCTACCATTCAGATTTATGCGCATGCCGTAGGGAATCTCCGCACCGTCGGGAGGCAGATCGACCACACCGCTAACACCTCTCGATATGATGTCGTCGCTCTCCACTCCAGGCACGAAAACCAGCTTCCGCCCGGAAAACTCGGCATCGATCTCGTCCGTTATCCCCCTCATGTCGCTTATCCCCAGCGAGATGAACGGCCTGCCGCATGCAGTCTCGCTCGAAAGAGGAGCCTTGAAGGCTCCCTTGATCTCAACCTCGGCATTGTAGACCACAGCCTCGAATATCCCACGGTATCTCACCTCGGGCTTGAGGGACACCGACACGTCCAGAGTCTCCGGCAGGAAATGCTCGTATCTGACGGACTCGATGTTCTTCCCGTCCTTGTCCTTCTCCAAATGCTTGTAGGGAATGCTGAGCACAGGGCCGGACAGGGTCTGCCTTCTTCCCCACTTGGAGCTTATCTCCTCGACAACTTCGATCCTCCTCTGCTGTCTCTCACGTATCAGTGAGAATATCATCACCGAAGGAACTATCATCGCAAGAACCGTGCCCCCTATCACGAGCGCCTTCACCGTGATCGAATTCCTGA
>CAZGJP010000288.1:1866-3833 GCA_964526605.1 uncultured Lentisphaera sp. | reverse complement strand
AGTTTCTCCAGCCGTAGGATTCCACGAGATTCCTGAATGGGCTGGTGGCGAAGAGACCGCCGGAATATCCGATTGCGAAGAAGATCCCCAGCAGCGAGGCAAAATGCTTTGCGCCGAAGAGGAGATCCGTCTCCTTTATTATGCAGAGATAAATTCCGCTCGCTCCTATGCCGACAAGCAGCCGGCTGATATAGAGCAGAGGCAGGTTTTCGCAGAATGGAAAAGCCAGCGATCCGATGCATAGGAAAAGACCGCTGGCAATGGAGACTTTCAGCCCGCCGTGCCTGTCGGCCAGTATTCCTACGAAGATCTGCATCCCTGCATATGCAAACAGGAAGATGGAGCTTAGCGCCGTCACCGCCTTGGCCGACGCCATGAAATCCTTCTGCAGATCATTGAAGATGGTCCCGGGAACTGCGACCCTCTGGAAAAATGACATGAAGTACAGCCCGGACATCAGAAGGAGCAGGGCGAAAGCGCGAATCTGCGGAACTTTCATCATGACAGATGGATTATGTCCGAAGGACCGGGATCATAATGCGGGTGCGGCACCCTCGGAGTCCGCATCCCGCCCGTCTTGTATAGCACCGGCGGAGTATCGCATTCGATCCGCAGAACGGAGCACAGCGGATCAGGAGATGAGTCCGGTGTCCCGCTGAACTTCACCTTCGTCCCGTCCTGTTTGAAATCGACAGCCCTCTGTCCCTCACCGAGAAGATGGACCTTCCTTACTTTCGACTCAAGGCCGCAGAGAGCGAAACTGCTTCCCGGATATCGGCGCAGAAGCCAGTATAAGTTGTTTCCTCTTGACGTCAACGGCCCGTTCAATGTCCACTCACCCCTGAAACCTGCGCGGTCATGCATGTCGAACGTGAAAAGCTCGGAATCGTATATCGCCTCCCCTCCACATCTTTTCAACCATTTGCCTACGGTCTCAAGGATTCCCACAGTCTCCTCAGGGACCGTGCCGTCGCCTCTGGGACCGACATTCAGGAGGAGGTTTCCGCGCCCCTGCGCGGCAATTGCCAGCAAGTCGACGACCTGTTCCGGTCCTTTCCAGTTGTTGTCACCGGCATGATATCCCCAACTCTTGTTGAGTGTCATGCACGCCTCCCACGGACGCCATGGATTCGGAGTGCCCATGTGTCCTTCGGGAGTGGCAAAATCGCCGGGCAGATTGTTGCGTCCATTGATCAGGACATGGGGCTGGATTTCCCTTATCATCGCATTCATCTCCTCAGCTCTCCATCCGGCGGCGTTGAAAGGCCACGAACCATCGTACCACATGATGTCAAAAGGCTTGAACTTGTCGGAAAGCTCGCGCAGCCGGGCAAAAGTCCTTTCAATGAAGATCTCATAGCTCGACTTGGATTCAAGCGCGGCGACTCCATCCGGCTGCACGCTCCAGTCGTTCAGGCTGTGGTAGAGACCGATCTTGAGGCCGCGTTTCCGTGCGGCCGCGACGATTTCCGCCACAAGATCCCTTTTTGCCGCTGTCCTAACGGCATTGAAATCGCTTAGATCTGTGTCGTAGAGGCAGAAACCGTCATGGTGCATCGTCGTGAAGACCATGTATCTCATTCCTGCGCGCACGGCCAGATCGCATAGAGATTCGGCGTCGAACTTCTCCGCAGTGAACTTATCTGCGAGCTTCGCATATTCCTCCGGCGGAATCTCCTCGCGGTTCATAAGCCATTCCCCGCGTCCGACAAGGCTGTAGAGGCCGTAGTGAACGAACATCCCGTACCTTGCGTTTTCAAACCAGTCATGCATCATTGTAAGTTCCTCGGTGGTTATAATCCAATTGTAGCACCTGTCTTCTGGCTTTTCAATGCCGCAGTGAACAGCCTGTGGCTGTATGCGGCCTCGTCCGGATACACAAAACCGGCAACCCGGATTTACGTTACACGTGGGCCACGAAAATATGGAATGGAGCCCCAAATGGGGTTTTGCAAGCCGGTAAACCA
>CAZGJP010000288.1:0-1856 GCA_964526605.1 uncultured Lentisphaera sp. | reverse complement strand
CTGCCCACATCTGCTGTATGCAGTCCGTGAATCCAAACTCAAAAATTCCCCCGGTTATTCCCGGGAATGCGACCTCCCATCCAGTGTCGATGTGCTGCCAGGCCTGAACTCCGCCTGAATATTCGAGGATTTCAAGAAGGCGCGGATTCTTGCTGGACCAGCGTCCGCAAGCCTTCATCCCCTTGACCTCGAAATACCAGGTGTTCGTCTCGCCGGGAGCTATGCGGAATGTCTTGATCGTCATGGGGAATTTATCCCCGCCGGAAGGATCCTGCGCCTCGCAGAGGAGCGTGGCATTGTCCCATGTCTCGCATGGCACCATCTTTCCGTCCTTGCCAGGCCTTTCCCTGACAATCTTGCTCAGTACGGCCCTGACGTTCTCCGGGTACCATCCAGCCTTGAAAGGCATGTGGCATGGATGCATGCCAAGATCCCCTAGACATCCATATTCTCCATTTAGCTTTATCATCCTCTTCCAGTTGATCGGCTTCGAAGTGTTTAGATCGGACGAATGCAAAAATCCGGAATTCACCTCGATTATCTGTCCGAAAGCCTTTTCCTCTATCATCTTTCCGAGTTTCTGCATCGCCGGGAAGAACGGTGATTCGGAACTGCAGCGGACAAATACCTCAGGATGCTCCCTTATGCATGCGATTATCGCGTCGTTCGCCTTCTTGTCGATCCCGAACGGCTTTTCCCCGAGAAGATGTTTCCCCGCGCGGACGATGTCGCAGTACATCTGTTCGTGCAGGTTGTGCGGAACCGCGCAGTAAACCGCTTCGACTTCCTTGCTGGCAAGAAGCTCCTTGTAGTCTCCAGTGAAAATCCAGGTACTTGGTATGTTCGTTTCGAACCAATTCCTCACATCCTCGCTCACGTCGCATATCGCGACGATCTCGGGTCTGGCCGGCATCCCGTGCAGATGGCACCAACGCGCCGCCGCGCTGGCGAACTCCTTCCCCATCAGCCCGCCGCCTATTATCCCAAATTTTACGGTTTTCATCCTTGAAGCCTTTTTTCAAGATTCACTTCATCAGTTCCTTTTCGGTCTCGCCGACCGCCTCGTCGATTATGTCCATCCCCCTCATGAACATCTCATCGTCCATGACAACCGGGGGGCTCATCCTCAATATATGTCCGGCCGGTATCCACGCGAGGCCCTTCGTGAACGCCTTCTGGTAGACGAGCTTTCCAGCCTCGTTGAAAGGCTCCTTCGTCCTCCTGTCTTTGACAAGCTCAATGCCCATGAGGCATCCCTTGGCCCTGACATCGCCAATTATCCTGTGGCTCTCCATCATCTTTTTCATCTTCTTCAACGCGATCTCCCCAAGGTGGGTAGATCTTTCAAGAAGATTCTCCTCGATGATAACCTCGGTGCTGGCCAAAGCCGCAGCGCAGGCCATCGGATTACCACCATAGCTGCTGGAAGCGGAGATGGATTCAAATGATTTGGCATAAGGCTCCCGGACTGCGACACAGGTGACGGGGAATCCGTTGCCAAAACCCTTGCCGATCGAAACCACGTCCGGAACAACACCCCAGTGCTCCATGCATAGCCATTTGCCAGTCCTCGACCAACTCGTTAGGACTTCGTCCGCCATCAGAAGAATTCCTTTTTTCTCACAGAATTTCTTGAGTTTAGGGAAGTAGTCGTCCGGAGGCATCACCGAACCTCCCCAGCCCTGTATGGGTTCGAGAACAAATGCGGCCACGCTGCCGATCGTGCCCCTGTCGATTTACATGTCGTAGAATTCAATGTATTTGTCGGTGTCTATCGTGCCGTCCGCCTTTGTCCACGTCGGCCTGTAGGTGTCCGGCCTGGGAACCATGTGAGAGCCGGGAGCCCTAACAGCGCC
>CAZGJP010000287.1:2628-3846 GCA_964526605.1 uncultured Lentisphaera sp. | reverse complement strand
GGACCCGCTGCTCCTCAGGGAGGCTCTCGGCGGCAACGCCAGGGTCTCCTTCGTTGCAAAACCCCTGCCGCACATGGAGGTCTTCAAGGAGCAGTCCCAAGGGAAGACTCCGGACGCATTCCTCTTCAACTCCGGAGACCTCGGGCTCAGCCAAAAGGGATATCGCGACAAGGTCGACTGCTTCGTCCTCCTGTCCCCGGATGGCGCAGTGCTTTCGGTCATCCTTGGCGACAACAAGGAGTCGCCAAAATTCGTGAACATGGTTCTTGAAGGCAATCTGCTCAAGGACTGGCGCGGAAAAAAGGACGGCGACGAGCCTCCCGACACCATCACCAGCGCAACTTTCACGAGCGGAGCGGTCAACGCCTCGGTCGAGGCCGTCCTGGGGAAACTCTCCGAGATCAAATTCTTCCCATGAGGGCATTCCACTGCGAACAGATCCCGGCACCAGGAGAACACGCCTCCCTGCCGCAATGCGAATTCAAGCACCTCTTCAAGGTGCTCAGAGCATCTCCAGGCGATAAAGTCATCCTCCTCGACGGAAAAGGCGCTACGGCGCTCGCGAAAATCGCAGACGGCGCAGCCGTGACGGTCGAATCGGTCGAAAACCACCTGCGCCATGGGCTGAAAATATCTCTCTTCGTATCTCCGCCAAGACATTCCGGAATGGACGGCATCATATCCTCGGCGTGCGAGACGGCCGTCTCGGAAATATTCCCCATGATCTGCGAACACTCGGTGGCTTTTCCAAGGAAGGCCGACAAGTGGCGCCGCTGCGCCATCGAGTCGTGCAAGCAGGCCAGGAATCCTTTCTTCCCGATCATCCACGAGCCTCTCGATTTCAAGGACGCCCTCGCCGTGGCGAAGGGCTCCGACGCGTTCTACGGGGATCCACGCCGGGGCGATCCATGCGCTCCACAATTCAAAACGGATGCAGTCTCATGGTTCGTCGGCCCGGAAGGCGGATTTTCGGATGACGAGAAAAAAACGATGGAGAGCGCCGGGTTCAAGCCGCTGAAACTCTCTCCAGTCATCATGCGTGTCGAAACCGCAGCCCTCGCGGGAATCGTGATGCTGTCAAACTGCCGGCCGCCAAGGAACCGCGGATAAGAAAAAAAACAATCCATGTTGGTATCGTTGAACTGTTGAGTCGTTAAACTCTCGAACTCCAGAACTCCAGAACTCCAGAACTTCAGAACTTCAGAACTCCAGAACTCC
>CAZGJP010000287.1:0-2528 GCA_964526605.1 uncultured Lentisphaera sp. | reverse complement strand
GAACTCCAGAACTCCAGAACTCCAGAACTTCAGAACTTCAGAACTCCAGAACTCCTTAGCTTAGTTTAGCAGCTCCCTTATCTCCTCCCTCTTTATCTTCGCATTGTGACGGATGTCCACGGGGAACTTCTTCATCCTCTCGAATCGCGAAATTCGCATTGGCGTGTGGAGATTTGCCGCGCATTTATCGAGCGTTTCCCGCAATTCGCCGAATTCGTGGTCGGACATGGCGCCCTCCACCACGAGGACTGGCGTCTCGTCGCCCGGCTCTCCCAGCCCGACTATCGCGCATCTGCGGCCAGTGGCGATGTTGAACGGCGCCTCGGCCGCCGCCGGATATATCGGACCGGCCTTCGTCATCACGGCATGGCTCTTCCTGCCGCAAAACCACAACCGCTTCTTCCCGTCGAAATAGCCCATGTCCCCCATCCTGTGCCAAACGGCTTCCCCGTCTGCTATTTTCGCAAGCGAATCCGCGGCGGAATCTCCATGGTAACGCCTCGTCACCACCGGCCCCCTAACGATTATCTCTCCAATCTCTCCGGCTGGAAGAGACTCCGTCCCGCCTATATCCGGTAGCGGCCCGTCCGAGGGCCTGATTATCCGCACCTCGCATTCGGAGACGACATGCCCCACGCAGTATCCGGCTCCACTGGCGCTGAGGCCGGCCGTCTCCGACAGCATCTCGCTCCCTGCGAAATTCGCAACAGGCAGCGACTCCGTCGCACCATAGGGGACCATCGTGTCGCCGTCCGGAGAAATGATAGTCTTCAGCTTTTCATGGAGCGATGCCGGCACCGGGGCTCCAGCCATCAGAACCTTCCTCAGAGTGTCCAGCCTGATACCCTTCGCGATGCAGTGATCCGACACCCTCCGCCACAGGGCAGGGGAGGCGAAGGAGAACGACACGTTGTGTTTCCTCACCGTCTCGATTATTTTCTCCGGCGGAGCCTTCGCCGGACGCGACGGATCAATATCCGGAATGGCGCAGGGCATCCCGAGGCATAGGCTGAACATGGCGAAAAGAGGGAAGCACGGCATGTCAACATGCTCCGGACCGGCTCCGTAGTATTTCCTGATCATCCCGAGCTGCGCCTTGAATATTCCATGCGTGTATTCCACCCCCTTCGCCGGCCCAGTGCTGCCAGTCGTGAAAACTATCGCGGCCAGATCCGATTCGCCCATCTCCATGGCCTCCATATCGCTCTCATCCGCCATGGAAAAAATCTCCCGCAGCGTCGGCAAAACCGTCGCCCCGACGAACGGCGGAAGGAACCCGGCAGTCGAAAACGACAGCTCCACCGAGGAAAATGGAGAGCGCATGAATAAGCTCAACCAGTGCAACAACGGTATGCCAACTAGCCCCCTCGGCGCCGTCTTCGATATGCAATGCAGAAGCCGGGACAGCCCCATCCCCGGATCTATCAACACAGGCACCGCGCCAATCGAAAAAAGCGCAAACACGGCGCAGATGAACTCAGGCGAATATCTCAGCATCACCAGAGTCCTGTCACCACGCCGAATCCCTTTTTCATGAAATCCACAGGCGAATGCAGATGCGATTTTCGCAAGCTCCCCAAAGGACAGCGACTCGTCCGGATCCTCGCCCAGCGCAGGCCTCCCCTTGTAGAATAGCGCGGCATCCGCAGGCCGCCCGCCCGCCACCAGGAAGAATTCCGACGCCACATTGTGATTTACAAGCTTCCTATCCATACTCTTATCCGTTTCTCCGTCCGATTCTTTTGCGGTATATCTTCTCGGTGAATCCGCCGTTCTCGAGGAGTTCCCTTTCGAGCGTCTTCATTTGTCGCCAGATCAGATAACTCGCCTGATTTATCAGGCATATGAGCGTGTTCGCGGCAATGTCGGCAGGAAGCTCTGAAATACAGTAGGGATCGTTGGGGATCTTGTCCGACCTCTCTCCGGGCCCCTTGTATGCCCGCCTTACTGCGAGTGATTCCGGATCGTCTTTTCCCCACTGACGCAAGCCACGCTGGCGCAGGAAGTCCTTGTAGTCGAGAAGAAGCTCTCCAAGACTTGCCCGCGCCACTCCGGTCAGCTTGATCTCAGTTTTTTTTGAGGTCGCTGAGGCCATGCTGCCTTCCGCAATGTTCTGCTTGCCACTGCGTGCCGCTTGAATCATCTGGTCGTGTGCGCGCGAACGCTTGTCGATGAATCGCTCGCAGAATACAACCGTTCCGTCGTATATGATTTCAGCCACATGGTAACTCTGTAGCTTTTCATATCCTCCATGCTTCGGTATCAGATCAGACATCGTATCCTCTCCGTTTCGTGACCAGGCGCTAGGCACCAGGCACTAGGGTTTCATTCACCGTTCGCCGTTCGCCGTTCACCGTTCGCCGTTCGCCGTTCACCGTTCACCGTTCACCGTTTCCCGCCCGCTACTGACGGAGTGGCGGGCAAGCTCCCAATCTCCGTTTCTACTACTTCAGCCTTCACGCTGAACGTGACAACGCTGAACGTGACAACGCTGAACGTGACAACGCTGAACGTGACAACGCTGAACG
>CAZGJP010000286.1:0-3850 GCA_964526605.1 uncultured Lentisphaera sp. | reverse complement strand
ATTCTTCGTCCTCGCAACCCAGAACCCGATCGAACAGGAGGGCACCTATCCGCTGCCGGAGGCCCAGCAGGACAGGTTCCTCTTCAAGATATTCGTCGGATATCCGAGCAAGGACGAGGAGAAGAAGATCATAGACATGGTGACCGGACGCAAGTTCAAGGAGATCGCACCCATCCTCAACGCGGAGGACATCATCGCCGCGCAGGAACTGGCCATTTCCATCCCGGCCGCCGACACCGTGGTCGAATACGCGACAAACCTGGTCAGAAGCACCAGGCTCAACCAGCCGGACACTCCGGACTTTGTGAAGAAGTGGGTCGCATGGGGATGCGGCCCCCGCGCCTCGATATCGCTGATATCCGCGGCCAAGGCCTACGCCGCGATGATGAATGAAACCAACGTCTCGTGCAACCACGTCGCCAGAATGGCCCATCCAGTCATGCGCCACAGGCTCGCCGTCAACTACACGGCAAGAGCCGAGGGCATGACCACGGACACGGTGATTGAAAAATTGCTCGAGACCACAAAAAAATACTGATGCATACTGTGCCAACAACAGGAAGAAAAACGAGTACATGCGCGTCTCCACGCAGGAGATGGGGCCTTCCCATGACGCTGGCAGCCCTTGCCTTCGCCGCCACGGCCCAGACCGCGGCGGCGGCGGATGACTACGCCGTCAAGCCACCATGGTGGGACGGCATTGAAGTCAAGCTCGTCCCCGCGAAGAACATCGAGCAGACCATCCGCGAGAACGAGAGCAGGCTTCTCAAGGAGGTCAAGCCGCGCGAGATCAAGGACTGGCTCCTCTCCGGACCGTTCGGGGACAACTCCGGAAATCCCTTCGACATCAAATACCCCCCGGAGGAAACCCCGGCGCCAGATCCCGAATCCGTCAAACCCGCCCCGGCTCCCGCATGGCGCAAATGGACCGCCAAGGAAAAATACGTCGAAAACGGAACGGACCCGGACTGCGTCTTCTTCTTCTCCAGAAAATTCGCGGAGGACATCCCCGAATCAGGCCTCGTCTCCGTGGCCCACGACGACGGAGCGCAGATATTCCTCAATGGTAAATCAATATACAAGAATTCATCCTACACCGGCGACAGCTTCGGCAGCGCGGCCACCTTCAAGGCCAGAATCGGAAAAGGCGACACTATGCTCGTCAAGCTCCATCAGGGCCCGGGCGAATGGGGGCTCAGGCTTTGGGTATCCGATACCAGTCCCGACTTCGTGAGAATCAAGATCATGAGCTCGGCGCTCGATGCCCACCCGGACGCAAGGCAATCCGACAAAAGCAGGACCTGCTCCGGAATTGCAGACCTCTACGACAAGCACAACGACTTCCCGAACTACGCCTTCTGGAAAAAACGGAGCATGGATTTGTCCGAGAAGGACGCCTCCGCCAACTTCGCCGACAACATCAGCCGCAAATACCTGCAGAACTCGACATCCGGACTGCAGGCCTTCCTCGCCTCGATGCTGAGGCATGACAGGATGCCGCCGAGGGAGAAGGAACGGCTTGCACGCCTGATAATGGAGAACTACCTCAACCTCCAGGACGCCGACTCCATGATCACGTTCATCAAGGAGAACAAGGATTCCCTTGACGCCGCATCCTCCCCGAGATACATCTACTACGAGACTCAGGCGCATGTCTTCAAGGGCGACTACGAGTCGGCCAAGAACTCCCTCGCCAGACTCGCCAGAGACGAGGAATTCTCGAAAACAAACGACTTCAGGACCCTCTCCAGAGCTGTCGAGCAAATGAGCCTGTCCTCAATCAAGCTGCAGATGGACTGGGACATCGAGTCGTCCCTCGCGAAGATATCCTCGCTCGCGAAGGAGGAGAACTTCATTAAGCTCGCGAACCTGTCCAGGACCCTCCTCAACAGCAAAGCCGCGTCCCTCTACGAGACGGACGACTTCCTGCTCTCCGGCACCATTGCCAGATACAAGGCTGAATTCGTGAAATACCGCGAACACTGCGCCCCGGCCAACGATAGATACATCAACGCCCTCTCCGCGGGGGGAGCACAGCCACGGAAAGTCCAGCGGGAGAAGAACAGGCTCGACCTGGGATATTCGCCATCCACGAAAGAACCCGCATCCCCATCCATCAACGCTTTCAAGCTGCCGGACACGGCCGGAATGCGCTTCTCTCCGGTCTCCTCCGTCCCCGAAGGCATATTGGAGACCGCGCGGGACTACGAGTCGGCCTCGACCGGGACAAACTCCATGAAGCCGCCCTCGCTCTCAACTCTCGAAGGCAGGACCTATGTGCACAACAGCCGATGCGTGGCGCTTCTGCAGGACGACACGCGGAAATGGATGTTCCACACGGAAAGATCACGCTTCGAATTCTCGCGCAGGAACAGCCTCACCATTTTCTCCCCTCTCGACATATCCTCGGCCGACGGAATGATTTTCTCCCGCCTGGAAGACGAAGGCAGATTCGCGTTGTTCGCCATCGACGCCTCCAACGGAAAGGAGATATGGCGATCCAGCGAAAAGGACCATGACTTCTGCAGCGACCCCGTCGTCTACAAGGGAGAAATCGTCTCCATCGCCAGAAAGATCGGAATGATCCCCGAATACTGGCTCGTCTACAACGACATGAAAACCGGAGCCATCACCGACTCGATATTCCTCTATTCCGCACAGGAGGACCTACCAGCCCAGCACGGAAACATAAAATGCGACACCAAGCTCCCCGTCACCGTGGAAGGAGACATCGCATACATCATGAGCAACAACGGCGCCTTCTTCTGCGTTGACCTCTCCTCCGCATCATTCGTCTGGGCCAGGAAATACACGCAGATACCCTTCTCCGTCAACAGGGAACTATCCAGCACCGCCGCAAGAAGAAAACTCAGCCAGCCGATCGTCGGGACAGAAAACGTCCTCTTCGCACCCTTCGACGCCGTCTCCGTATTCCTGGTCGGGAAGGCATCGGGGAGAATCGCAACCGAATCCTCCGCCTTCAATTGGAGACAGTTCGCCCCAGCGGGAAAAGACCATGCCGCGATGATTGACAGCAAAGGCGACGTTTCGATCATCAGCCTCCATGACCTCTCCACGACAGCCACGATCAAGGACTCCTGCGAATTCGTGCGGCAATCCAAGTTCTCCGACGGGATGCTCATCGCGAGAAAGGGCGCACTCGAGACAATCTCCACCGACGGCAAGACCATCCAGAGCACGGGCCTGCCCGCCGACTTCTTCCCGATGAAGGTCGCCGATGGACATGTCTGGGGCGTCCGCAAGGGCGGAACTTCGCCGGTGGTCGGATGCCTCGGCGACCTCGCTCCGCAAAGCGGCAAGGCAATCTCCCTCGAACTCGAAAAACAAGTATCCCACCTCGAAAACCCGTTCTTCAGGCTCCCCGGCAAGAACGTCTATGTTTCCGCGGAAAACTACGTCCAGCTGCTCGACAAGGGCTTCAAGCCCATCTGGTCGCTCCCAGTCCCGTCGAGGCCATCAAGAATCTTCGAGGACGGATCGCGCACTTTCATCCAGCACGGCGACAACAGCATCGCATGCCACGACACCCGCAGCGGCATGCTGCTCTCGACATTCCCGGACGATGGCCCGGTGCCAAGCCTGCTCGACAGCGCACCGATCCCCCAGGGCGGAGTGGCCGCTCTGCTCATAGACAGGGACCGCAAGGGCAGCTCGATATTCCGAAGCAAAGACTCTGCCTTCGAGAAGATCGCGGGAACGCGGGACACCGGCGTCAGAGCAATGACCGATGCCGGCGACTCCATCTATGTCGTCGAAAAAGAGAAATCCCTCCGCAGATTCACCAGAAAAGACTCGGGATTCATCCCCGCCGGACTCCTGAACCTCGACA
>CAZGJP010000285.1:0-3903 GCA_964526605.1 uncultured Lentisphaera sp. | reverse complement strand
ATTGGATTTTATGTATTCCTTCACGTCGCCGATCAGCTGGTCCGCCTTGAGTTCAAACGCCTCGAAACTTGCGATTTCCGCATTCCTGTATCTTATGCGCAGGGAGGGATTTCTCCCCGCGGGGAGATGTCCGGACGGGAGGAATTCGCCGCAGTCCCCGACTATCTGCCGGAGTTCCTCCTTGTAGCTTTCATGCGGCTCCATCTTGACGAGCGCCTCGAGGCACTCCGCGGCCTTGACATACTGCCTGCGGTCCTTGAATATTCGCGACAGGTCGTGGAGAGCGGAATCGGCAGGCTGCTTTCCAGTCTTGGATATCTCCCTCAAAATCCTGATGTAATTGTGCTCGTCGGGCAGCTTGAACCTTTTTACCCCCGTTGCGAGTTTCGCAATCGTCTCGTCCTCGCCAAGAGTGTGGACGGCATAGGGGTTCGCGTCCGCCGCGGCCTCGTCGTCGGAATCATCCTCTCCGTGGAAGTCGAATCCGGCGAGGGTCTGGACACCAAACTGGGTGACGAGAAAATCGGCGTATCTCTTGTCCGCATACCGTTTCCATGACGGATCGAGAGACGCCGCCTGAGCCAGCAGGAATCGCCAGCGCTCTCCATCGGACTTCGCCTCCGCGAAATTCGCAGGAATGGAGTGGAAGATCGGATCCCCTTCGAAGTCGACAGGCGCCCCTCTGCTCCCGCCCCGCCCGAAGCGGTAGTATCCACCATGCTCGTCGTAGTCGGGAAGCGCCGATAGGTCCGTGAGCTCCTGCAGGCGCCACGCCTCGCCATTGTTGAGCCTCATGAGCGCGTCCGCGAAATCTATGATCAGACTGTATCCACCGTCCCCCGAATTGTCCTTCTTCGGGGCCTTGCCGTAGGCATCCGCGTAGAGCTGCAGAGAACGGACCCTGTCGCGCTGGAAGGAATTGACGGGTCTGCCGCTGCGTCTCCGCCCGCCGCCGCGGATGAACTTGTTGTCCACGATCTCGCCCCAGCTGTTCTCCTGCGAGAACGACTGCGCGACGCGCCATATCAGACGCCAGTCGTCATTGAATGTCTTCAGCACCTGCTCCCGGAACTCCTCCCTCTCCTCCGGCTTGTTGAGATTTCCATAGCAGTTCATCGCCAAGGAGAAATCGTCCTCCGGATTTGCATTTTGGATCTTGCCCGAGAGAAGCTCCTGGAAGATGCTGAGCGCGTCGGCGTAGTTGCCGTCGTTCATTATCTTCCGGGCTTTTGCACGAAGGTCGGATGCCGGATCGGCGGACATCCCCGGAATGGCGGCTGCGAAAATCGCAAGGACGGCTAGCGGGAGGGCCAGGGAAATTCTCATCGTGGAGTCCTCTTTTTGATTATGGGAGTAAAATAAGACCTTGAAGCTGTTTTTCAACAGCATCAAGGACGCTGCATCGTTCTGGTGGGAATAGACAGCGTCCTAGCGGAAAAAGCTGTCCGGCAAATCTGAGAAAATTGTAAAGGGATTGTAAGAAACGTGGCAACAGGCCATTTTCATTTCTTCTCCCTGCGCTTGATGTCCTGGCGGAGCTGGTTCTGCCGCGTCCTGAGGGCGAAGAGCTCCTCGATGTCGTGGCGGAGCTCGGGATTGTCCTCGTAAATGCGGCTTGAAGCCTCGCTGATCTTGTCGGAGAGCAGATCCAGTTCGTCCTGCTGCCCCAAGGGTCTCTCGCGTTTCGCCACGAGTTTGAGCATCCTGATGTCCACGAGATCCTTCTTCTTCTGCTTCTCCACGGTGCTGAACTTGGTCTTTGGGATGAGTCTGAAAGGCGGCATTTCGTCCTTGAACGACGCGATCTCCTCCATCTCGTAGTTCCGCAGGTAGCTTGACATTATCCAGTTGCGCGAGGCGCCGGATGCGACGAAGTATACCCTGCGGCCCTGGGCGAGATGCTTCTCCAGCAACGCGTCTATCTTCGCCCTGTATTCAGACGACTTGAGATCCACGAACATCTTCTTCAGCTCCTGGGCGCGTCTCTTCTGGAGTCCGGCGGGTTCGTCGATGTCCGCCCTCTCGGTCAGCTTCTTTAGCTGCCCCTGGTTGAAAATCTCCTCCGTGTAGAGTATGAAGCTCCGCTTGTAGTCCAGATAGTTGAGCAGGTTGTTCGAGGAGATTACAACCGATCCGGGCTCGACCCCGGAGAGGATGAAATCCGCAATTTTCTCCTGTTTGGAGTTCTCCTTCCATTGGTTTTCCATGCTTTCCACAGACTCGAAGAAGCCCCATACGGCGTGTATCACCAGGATTGCCGCCACACAGAGGACCCTGAGTATTCCCTTGATCGCCTCGTGCCGGTTCAGGTCTCTCACAAAGAATACGGCCAGCAGGATGCATGGGACGAATATGGGGACGAGGAAGCGGAGGAAGCCGTTGAAGTTGGACTCCGGCGCCCAATAGTAGGCGGTGTAGAGCAGAAGGGTGGGAAATATCCAGGCCGCGAAGACGAAAGAATCCATGATTCTCCTCTTGCAAAGGAGAAGGAATCCGAGCACGGACAGCAACGCCGTAGGGCCTAGGCCGGACTCGATGATCCCGATCATGTAGAAGCGGATGTTCTCGGCGAAATACGCAAAGGAGAAACCCGACTGCTCGCCAGTAAGGGCGTAGCCTGTGCGCCAAGGGGCGCCGAACGCCTCGTGATGGTATGCCGCAAGTATTCCCCATGGGATGGCGAGGCCGACGAGGTATGAGACGGGAATCCTGAAATCCCTCTTCAGCATCATCGCCGGAAAGAGCAAAAGAGGCGGAAGCGCTAGAAGCACGTCGGTATATCTGATCCCCGCCGCATATCCGACAAGGAAGGCGGAGATGAACGCCGAACACATTCGGAGCGGCATCTTCCCCCGCCCCAGGGAGATGAAAAAGAGAGCCATCCCGCTTGTAATGAAGAAGAGGCTCGACGGATGCGAAACCTGACGGATCGCGTAGAAATTGCATACGGGATTCGTCGCCAGAAGAAAGGCAGCAAGAAGCGACCAGGAGCCGAGGCCGAGAGAACGCGCTAGAACATATGCGGCCACAATGGAGAGCGATGCACAAAGCGGGTTTATGAAGAAATCAGCCCCGTCCCCGAAAAGCCATATCGCAACAGCGCATAGCGCCGGATAGAGCGGCGGATACTTCGCATACGCAATCCCTTCGCCGCTGACCACCCACATCCGCCCGACAAAGCTGGCCTCGTCGTAGGGGACATACCCGAAACTTCCGGTCTCGGCGAAGACCTTCCCCGCCACGTGATAGCCGTTCGGGTCAACCCCCGTGTAAATCGGCACGAAGTAAAGGCGCATGAACAACGCATGGAGAACTACTACCAGACAGAGGGCGAGAAGCTCAGGGACTAGCCTTTTGAAAGGCTGCCGCCGCTCCGCAGTTTCAATCTCGGCATCTGGGAAAAACATCCTTGGACCTCGTTGCACCTTCGGGGTTGTCCCCCACAATCTACATCGGGAAAAAAGAATTGAAACGGAGAACGCGGAAACGAAGCCGAATATTGCAGCGGCAACTTGAAAAACAACTAAACGCAACTATGTTTTCTTTTAGTTGAACCATAATAAATCCCCTTGGTAATCCCCCATCTCTTGGGGGATTACCAAGGGGATTTAATTCAAGGAAGCCCTCGGAGATAATCTCAGCTCCAAAAGTGTATTTCTTCGACACCGGCTTCTTCTGCTTCTACAAAGGATGGCATTCTCTCAGGAACGACGACAGGGGGATATTGTGGGAGCATTTCGTCCTCAACGAAATACAGTCCCGCGTCCAGCACAGGAAGCTGAACTACTGGAGAGACAAGTCCGGCCACGAGGTGGATTTCGTCATCCCGTCAAGAGGCGGCAGGATTCTGGCGGTCGAATGCAATTGGCGCTATACGGAGCATGAAATATCATATATTCGTAT
>CAZGJP010000284.1:0-3916 GCA_964526605.1 uncultured Lentisphaera sp. | reverse complement strand
TAATCCGAGAGATGCATGGACAAAAGCCGCTTATTGCAACGATGGATATCGTCAGGAATTTGCCGGTATTTGTCCATATAGTGATTAACATCAAGGCAAATCCCGAACGTGTCATCCATTCCTTCCAGCATTGCAAAAAGTTCATCTGCTGAATTTCCCATGCATGCGCGCGGAAGGAATTCCAGTGCCATTTGCTGATGATTCTGCCGCAGGTTATCACGCAATTCCTCTAATGATTGTCGGATCATTTTTACGCGGAGCTGACGCTCATTCGGGAGAAATGATTCCGGACTGGAATGGATGACAATCAATCGACAATTGAAATATTTTGCATAGGCCAATTGTCGGCGAATATTCCTGATTGCTGCTTGGCGAACAGTCGAATCTGGAGACGACAGATCGTAGTCCGATCCATACGGTATATGCCATGATACCGCATGCTTGTTCTTTGTTGACAGCATGGTTAGCAGCTGTTGCTTTAGATTGCTTTCGACATTGGTATTGAAGATTTCCGGACTGAGTTCAAATGTCTGAATTGCGCTTTTTTCTATAGCAATAATTGCCTCAGGAGTCAAAGTCGTCGCAATTGTTCTGATGGAAACTCCCAAATGCGGATTGAATGTGGTGGTTGTATTGATGGAATGCGCATGGTTGTCGTCTGCGCTTAATGTCATCGCATTGATAAAATCTAACATTAAATATTCCTTTTTTGTTTTTGAGTAACGCCTCAGTCTTTCCAGTTATAGGAAGCGGCGGCACTTGGACATTCTCATCGCCGGAGATGTGGCAGTTCACAAAATGTTTTGCGGAGCCTTTCATGGCACTCGACGCAATAGACAGTATCAATTTTTCTGAACCGCCCTGTGCCTTCATCAATGAGCTTTCCGCAAACTGAACATGTCTCCGCCTGTTCGGCATCATCGTAATTGTCTATTATGTCCCACGTTTCTGGAATGTTACGTTTAAGCTGCATCTGAATAGGAGTATTTTATGAAAAAATCATTTATTTTTGTGGGACACCTGTGGTGTCCTGACGGTATTTTGCCAGACGGTTACCAGCGATAATAACGATATGGATTATCTTCTGATATCGGCATGTCTGCATAGAGTCTGTAGGCAGCAGGCCATGTGAGATTGGGTTTTGAGAGAATACCGCCATTTTGCTGACGGTCATTGGCAAGGATGACCAGCTGATTGTCTGTGGCCTTTAACTTCTCTGAAGGAATGTAGTATATTCGCTCGAAGGCCCAGAAGTTATCCGGATTGGTTTTGACTGTGACTTCCCCCAGTAATTCGTCGTTGAGCCATATCCATGACTCGTCATCTACTATGCCTATATACATCTTGCAGGCAGTTCCGTGTGGGATTGTCATCGGGATGTCAAAGGTTTTACGATACCAGAAAAGACCGTCATATCCTTTCAGATTCGTAAACTGCAGGTCAAACATTCCGGGGACACTTATTCCTCTCCATGTCTTGTCAGGAATGAAGCTTGCTTTATCCCAGCCGCCTTTTCTTCCTTCATCATTGGGGTCTGCTTTGCCAATCCAATCCTTGGAGAGATTAAGCATGCCGTCGATATATGTGTTTTTCCTGTCAAGTTGTGTGACCAGGTCGCTGGCTGAGGTCGCGCCGAGATTGTGTGCAAGTCTGGAAATCAGGCACATTGTCCGTCTGCGGGTAGTGCGATACATGAATTCATCTTCAGGATAAAGCCATGGCGCAAGTTGACAGAACACCGCCCGTCCTCCATTATCTGTTCTGACAACTTTCAATGTGCATCCCCCGAGATTATCCGTCGGAAAGAAATCAAGGGTAAGTTCCTTGCGCCAATGAAGTTCAGAATTGGAGATTCCTGAGAACTCCGGAACTGACTGTATATTGCCGACAAAATTGGAATATGCGGTTGTCCTGGTAAGCTTTAGCTTGCCAGGCAGGATGCTGTCGATCTCATCTTGAGAAAGATTTATGCCTAATATGTTGATCCCTGATGAAGCGATGGAAGCCAGGCTGTTCTTGGATGCTCCAGGGCCTATGATGAGAAGATCTCCACACCCAGGCCGTTCCTTCTCGCTGAGGACTGCAAAGCTTATCTTTAATAAATTAAGCAAGTCCTGTCCGCGCTGATCTCCTGTATAGAAAGTCTGGACATGTTGCGGAATCACTGATGTGTCCAATAGTACAAGCATCTTGCCGAGAAGATCGATTGCTTGAGGTTCGACCTCATCACGTCCCGATATGTCCAACTGCGAGAACATAATATGTGTATTGCCTTCTTTGAATTCAAGGACAGGGGCATACTGCAAATCAAAGCCTCCATGTAGTAGCGGACGCCAGTTGCCAATGCATGGCTTCTCTATAAGTACGCTTGCGACAGTTCCTCGATTACCTGCGCGCCACACGCGGCTGTTTGAGTAGCCACACCAGTCCCAGGATGGATACTGGCTTTCAAAATCGGTAATATTCAAATTAGGCGGAAGCAGAGTGCTGTTTCCCCTCCAGTTTGAAAGCATGCCTGCGGCAAACGTATTATCTACTGGGAAGACTTCACGCAATCCTTGTTCATTGCCGCGGAGTCCGAAGCTGTACAGAGTTGAAGAAGACTGCTCCAGTACCAGCATTTTTAAGCCGTTGTTGAGTGCCTGACACAGAGCGTATGGTTGCTTGCCTAACGCACTACGGCCTACGATAAGAATGCCGGCATCCCGTGGAATCTCTTTGGATGCATCATCCGCTTGTATCCCAAGTTTGTTTAAGAGCGGTGTCGTTGTTCCTTCCGGGTCAAATAAGGCAACTTTGTTCTTTAGTGTTATTTTGGGCTGTGGAAGGATGATAAGCTCAAAGGAGTCGGTGACTCTAGGTTTGCCGGAGAACTCAACAGTTGAATTGATTTTTAAAATCTCTGCGGGTAAATCTGCCGGAATGTTGAATTCAAGCGGGATGTCGGCTCGTTCTCCGGGAGCTATTGAGACTTCACCGGTATGTTTCAGTTTCAGCTCTGGTATTTCCCAGGAATATTTTACATTCTGAATATCCCTGTAATCATTAAGAATGACAAGAGACTTTCTGACGGTTTCGCCGGGACGGAAATTGTGACTTTTTTCAGTGAAATCACCAGTTTTGCCGGCAATCCATCCGGTTCCTGGATTGAAGCAGTGCCGTGCGGCTGTCCCTGCCTCCGTAAAGAGAATCGTGGAGGATGGATTGTTGAAGTATTCGGAGCGATACTTAAAGATATCAGGTACTGGGCCGAGATTCTTTATATTGTGGAAGCGATCCGGATTTTCCGCCACGGTATTTGATGCAGAATTCGCCCAGTATACATCCATGTCCCAGGGGAGAAGTCCGGAGATGCCACGAGCTCTTATTGCCGGGAAGTTATCACTGATCATGTACGCCCAGACTTGCTGAACGTCATTGTTCTTTTGAAACCATGATATATTGCTGTAGTGGATGTTCTTATTCCCGGTGATGATTTTTTCCTGCTGGCGATAGAGATCTGTTTTGTTGCCATCCTGCTTGTATGCTTTTTCACCAAGAATTGCCGCGTTGTATTCGTTCAGCCACAGACACTGCAGGTTGTCTGAGGCCCAAATGAAGGCTGGCCCCCGGAAGCTTGACCATGAACAGACATGCGGCATACCCCATTCCAACAGAAAAAGCGGCTTCACACCCTTCAGCTGCCAATGTTCAAACCAATCGCTGCGTTCCTGCCGCGGAACCCAGTTTAGGTAGCAATTAAGCGTGTAAAGATCGCCTAGATTGCCGCTTTCATGGTGATATAGTGGTCGGCTGGGATCGATTTGTCGGGCGATTTCAGCGGCAATCATCGCCTTTTTACGAATGGAATGCTGATGCGGTTGTATTTCTTTTAAAATGTTGTCGGGAGAATATTTCCCGTCGATACGCATGGGAT
>CAZGJP010000283.1:2297-3922 GCA_964526605.1 uncultured Lentisphaera sp. | reverse complement strand
ATATGCCGGATGCCCGCATCGCCACTATCTCCATGTTCTTCCCGAAGTTGGCCATCTCGTACATGCAGGCGAGCATCACCGATATGGGCATGATGAATCGGACGTTGCCTGGCAGCTTGAGGAGGAAATACTGGAACATCTCCGAGAATGGCGCGTCGTTCTCGAGGAAATCCCTCAGGTCGTCGAATATGTCGCCTATCAGAAAGAGTATTATGAAGCCGATCATCAGCACACAGAACGGAATCAGGAACTCCTTCATGACGTATGCGTCCAGAATCGGAAGTATACGCCCCATCTTCCGGGGCACCGTCGCCAATTTGTTGTCGTCGCTCATTTGACTTTCGCCCAAATGCAAATAATGTAGGGATTTTTCCGGCCCATAATCTAGCCCACTTTGGCGGAAATTAAACAAGAGCCGGAGGATTTAACAGATTTTTCATGATTGCAAGAACATCCAGATCAATTTTCCGGATGCTGTCCGGGCCGGGGCGCGCCGCCGTCTTCGCCGCCCTCGTGGCACTCGCCGGATGCTATAGCCCGCCGCCAGTCCCCGAGGCCGTCCTTTCGAAGGAATACAAGAAGCTGTCCAAGGAGCAGCACAGCTGCATCCCACCCGAATGCAGGAATCTCACGCTGGAGGACGCCGTGAGGATTGCGCTCTCGAACAACCCCGACCACCGCTCGGCACACCATTCGGTCGTCGCAGCCTGGGCGAGGCTCTACTCCGCGGCGTCGGAATATCTGCCCACGGTGTCGGCGGAATACGACATCACCGAATACAAATACGTGCCTGCGTCAAGCGGAGGAACAGGCCGCAACGGCGGCGGCACGCGATACTCCCAGAAGACAGGCGGGCTCAGGGGAAACTGGGAGCTCTTCAACGGCCTCGTCACCACGATGAAGGTCGTCTCCGCGAGAAAGGAGGCATCACGATACGAGGCGCTGGACAGGGACTCCAGACGCCTGCTCGTCCAGAACGTAACCTACGCCTTCAACGACATCCTCCTGGCCAAGGAGAACATACGCATAGCGAACGAGGACATGGAGTTCAACCAGTCCCTGCTGAAGGACACCGAGATCAAATACGAGGCCGGCTCCGTTCCCCTGAGCGAGCCGCTCAACTTCAAGGTCAGGGTGAACGAGGCCAGAAGCGCGCTGGCCGACGAGACATACAATCTGGCGAACGCCAAGATCGTGCTCGCCGAACTCATGGGGCTCAGCGAGGCCAGGCTGCCAGACGGCTTGGAATTCGCAGGGATAAGGCAGTCCACTTTCGAGCTTTCCAACGACGTGGAAATCTATCTCGACAGCGCAATAGCGAACCGGCCCGACCTCGAGGCCTACAGAAAATCCCTCGAGGAGGCCAGATACGGGCTCTGGGAGAAATACGGCGCCTTCCTGCCAGTGGTCTCCGCAACCGGATTCTGGGGTTACTCCCGCAGGGACGACGGCTACAGCGGACGCTACCACTACACGGCGAAAACCCAGGACAGAAGCTTCAACTACGGGCTCGCCGTAGACTGGACCATATTCAGCGGGGGAAAGCGCATAGCCGACCTCAGGGAGGCCCAGGCCCTGCTCGCCGAATCCAGAGAGGACCTGACCCAGCAGTGGATAAGGGTCGT
>CAZGJP010000283.1:0-2287 GCA_964526605.1 uncultured Lentisphaera sp. | reverse complement strand
GGAAGTCCGCCAGGCCCACGAGAACTACAGGAGAACATCCGACCAGGTCAAAATATACACCGAAACACTCGAACTCGTCAAGAAGACAAGAGACCTCGTGGAGGAGGAATACAAGGCCGGCAACACCAGCCTCACCAGGCTCAACGAGGCGCAGAACGATCTCGTCGCCGCCGAGGGAAGGCTCGTCTCCGAAATCATAAGCCTCGACAACGCCAGGACGCAACTGGACTCCGCCACCGGCTCGCTCTGAAATGAATCCGCGCCGAAAACATCTTTCCAGCGCAGATTCATTTTGAAAATTCAAACACGCGTATTAAACTATTGTTTAAAAGAGGGACGGCCATGGACACGAAGGGAAGGATAATCCGCGAGGCCTGCAGGGAGTTCGCGGAGAAGGGCTACGACGGGGCGACCATCAGGGCCATATGCCGCAGGGCTGGAGTGAATCTCGCCTCCGTGAACTACCATTTCTCGAGCAAGGAGGCCTTGTACAAGGAGGTTTTCGCCTTCATGATGGACCGGGACAAGAAGGCCGGGGTCAATCTGGAGAAGGCGTGGAACGGGGATTTCGGGCAATGGAGGGAGGACTTGGAGGCATGGCTTCAGGGCATTCTGACCGACATATCCGGCGACGACCCTCTCAGGCGCTACAAATGCCTGATTTTCGGCCGGGAGCTGCTCCATCCGTCCCCCGTGTTCCACAAGCTTTTCTCGAACTACATGAAGCCGATTCTGGACCAGGTCGCCTGCCATATGAGGAAGGTGCTGCCAAAGGACATCTCCGAGGACGATCTATACACGGAAGTGTTCTCGGTGGTCTCGGAATGCGTCTTCTATCTGCACACAAAGGCGATAGTCCAGGCAAGATTTCCCGGCAGGGATTTCACCTCGGAGAACTTGAGCGGAATCGTCAGACACAGCGTCGAGAAGACTTGCACCTGGATAAAACACCGTTCCACCGGGGCGGCCGCCGGCAAGGCGGGAAGGAGAAGGACAAGATGAGCTCGACATTCTGGGGATCGTTTCCAATCGCTCTCGCCATGCTTTGCAGCTCGTGCGGGAGAGATGCCGTGACAGAGGCCGGGAAGGGGCTGAGCGTCCAGATCGCGTCTCCCGAGCGGCGTCTCTTCGAGAAGATCATCAGCGTGGAAGGCAACATCGAGGCCCATGAATACGCAGAACTGTCGTCAAGGATAGCGGGCGCGGTCGACCTGCGCCCGTTCGACGAGGGCTCGTCCTTCAAGAAAGGCGACATCCTGTTCCAGATAGACAAGGCGGCTGCGGAGAACGAGGTCATGTCGGCGGAGCAGGACTTGAAAGTCGCGGAGGCTGGCGTCTTCAAATCGGGAATAGACGTGGAGATCGCGAAGCTGCAGATGGAGAAGGCGGCGGTGGACTTCGGACGCGCGGAAAAGCTGAGGGCCGAAAAGGTCCTCTCCGAGGACGAATATGAAAGGCGTGATCTTGTCAACAGGAAGGCGGAGGCCGACTTCAAGCATGCCGAGGCCTCCCTCCTCCTGGCGAAAGCCCTCCGGGAGAAGGCTGGAAGCGCTCTCGAAATAGCCAGGAAGAAGCTCTCCGACTCGATTGTGAGGGCGGATTTCGACGGGGTGGTGACAGCCGAGTTCAAGGAGGTCGGAGAATACGCCGACAAGGCGAAGGCGGTCCTGCGCGTCGAGAATCCATCAACTCTCGAAGCCGTCGCGCTTCTCGGATGCGCCCATTATGGACTCGTCGAAGCGGGCCGGACCCGGGCGCGGGTGAGTTCAGGCGGCATCGCGGCCGACACGGTGCTGGGCTACAAGGCCCCGAGCATGGACGCGGTCGGAAGGATGTTCGAAGTCAGGATGAAAATCCCTCCCGGAAGAGGTTTCGTGAGCGGAATGCTCTGCCACGTCGAGATAGTCGTCGAATCGCGCGAGGGCGTCGGAATACCATCGGCATCGGTGCTCGAAAGGGCCGGAGGGAGGAAGGTCGCGTTCATCATGAAGGAAAACGGCGTGGCCGAAGAGATGGAACTCGCGACAGGACTTGAACAAAACGGCTGGACTGAAATAATTAGCCCCGACCTGCTCTCATCGAAAATAATAACACAGGGCCAGTGGCTGCTCAACAAAGGCGACAAGGTCAAGCTCCAAGGCCCCTCCAAGCCCAATTGAAAAAATCAAGGTCCACATCATGCTGATTAGCGATTTCTCCGTGAAAAGACCCGTCGCGACACTCTCGATGATCTTTGTCGCCCTGATCTTCGGGCTTGCCTCCTACAAAAGGCTCGGACTCTCGATAA
>CAZGJP010000282.1:0-3924 GCA_964526605.1 uncultured Lentisphaera sp. | reverse complement strand
CCCACCGTTCCTGACAAGTTCCCTGCTGATCGTTGACACGTGAACTCCGACGGCCCTGGCCGTCTCCCTCAAACTGCGCCCCTCTTGCTTTAAGAACAAGATGTTGTATCTTTGTTCAAGGGTTAGCTGTTTATATTTCATAACCTCCTCTTGGTTGTGCTTGAAGAGGTTACTATAACAGCTGGCCCCCTATTTTTTCAAACAGAGGGTGTTGCACTTGTATTTTGAATTGACTGGGTTCACATCCGAGCTGTTCACAGAGGTCTAGGAATTCATGTGTTCCGAAGTGGTTGTTCTCGGTTACCCCGCCCCAGTGTGTGTTTATCATTGCCGGCCTTTTGCCACTCGGGCCGATTCCGTCCATCCAATGGTATTCATCGGCGAAGCATCCGCCTGGCCATCTCAGGTTGGGGATATTGATTTTCCTCAGCGCCTTGACTATGTCCTTGCGGATTCCTCTCGTATTAGGGATTTTGGAATCCTTCTCCACCCAGAATCCATCGTAGATGCATCTTCCGAGGTGTTCTGCGAAATGTCCATAGATGTGGCGTGATATTCTAGCTCCAGGCCGATCCGCGTCGATCACGATCCTGTTCTTCATCTCATGCTCCCATGTTTGTTTCAGCCTACCCGGGATCTGAAGAATCCACCATCCTTGCGTCGTCCGGTGGCATATCTCACCAATCATCTGTTCTGAAAGGCGATGCCGGCAGTCCGTCCTTGTTATAGAGATTGCATCCCGATGGGTTGGTGGAGAATGCATATCTTACCGCAAGCGGATTCGCTACTTGCGGCGAAGAAACGAGAACCGAATCCCCTTCGATCACTGCGTCCGCCCAGAACCACTTTTTGTCCTCGCCCGCTATGGAAAAACGCCTCAGCTTCCCGTCCTTGTCCTCCACCGCCGGATTTCTTCCCTCTTTCTTCCCCACCATCAACCCCGATCCGACGCCGTCGAATTCGACGCGTATGTTGCCGCCCTCGACCTTCATGGACTTGTATAGAGGACCGCTGAAGACAAGTCCGTCTTTGCCGTAGTCCTTGGCTAGCGCCCAGAGAGCCAGGCGTTCTCCGACATCGAACTTGTTCTTTGGATGGATGTCTCCCGGATTATTCTCATCGGCCAAGTCTATCGCCACCGCCATTCCGGTGTTCGGAATCTGGAGGCATCTAAGCTGGGCCATTCGGATGCGCGCCCATCCGTCTCCCCCCTCCGGCTTTTCGTTTGGTTGCTTGAAGTTCGCAAGTTGGACGAAATAGAACGGGAAGTCGCCAACCTCGAAGATCTTCCTCCATCCTCCTATCAGCGCACGTTTCTTGTGGTAATACTCATCGCCCTCTCCTCCATTCGACTCGCCCTGATACCAGATTGCTCCCTTGATCGCGAATGGAGCCATCGGAGCGATCTGGGCGTTGTAGATCGCCGATGGCGCACCGTTGCCGGGACTTCCCGGCACCTGCGGCTGCCGAGGGACCGGATCGCCGCTGGCGAGCGACTTCCTGGCCTCGGGGATCCATCTTTCGAGGGAGTCCAGGGATTTCGCAAGTTCGGCACGATAGACCTGCTCCGCCTTCGCGAGCTGGTCCTTCATCGGAGCGAGTGATTCCTCCATATCGAATCCGCACGGAGCAATCCATGGTTCGATACGGGTGCCGCCCCAATTGTTGTCTATCAGACCTATTGGGACACCTGTCTCCCTGTGCACCCTTCTTGCAAAATAGAATCCGACCGCCGTGAATCCACCTGCGCTCTGCGGGGTGCATGTCTCCCACTTCCTCGGCACGTCCTCCAATGGCTGATATGAAGTCCGGTGCTCGAACTTGATCCTGCGGATCGACGGGAACTCGGCCGAATCCTGATCCTCCTTGGCATTGCACTGTCCAAGACTCCATTCCATGTTCGACTGCCCGGAACAGAGCCAGATGTCGCCAACCAAGACGTTGCGAACGACCACGCTGTTCGTTCCGTTTACCGTCAAGTCCTGCGGAGTCGCATTCATCTTCATGGGGGGCAGCCTAAGAAACCACCTGCCTTTCCCGTCGGCAGAGCCGGACACTTTGCTGTCTCCAATGCTTACAACAATCTTTTCGTCCGGATCCGCCTTCCCCCAGATCGCGACCGGAGCATCCCTCTGGAGCACCATGTTGTCGCTGAATAGATTGCCCACTTCCACATCCGCCCCGGCGGTGAGGGATAAGAGCGCCGCAAGAGCGGCGATCGACATCGTCCTTTTCATCATCAATCTCCTTTTTCCTTGAAATTTCTTCTCGACATCCCGAGCCCCCATAAGGAAGCCCACGTCTCCTAAATTGCAAGTCCCTCCAGGGAAAACGCAGGAGTCCGGAATCGGACTGCCGGAATCGAGGAGGCGGACAGCCAAGACTATTCGCACCTGACCACCACACGCATTGGGTGTGAATGCGATCCTCAAATCCTTTTCCCATCTTGCATTTTCCCTGTCCGCTGTATAGAATATCTCCATAGCCCGGTCTCCACTCGAGCCGGAAAGCCAAGCCAATCCCGACGGGAACATGAAGACATACACATACGATGGCTCCATCGAAGGCCTTCTCTGCGCCTTCAAGACAGCTCTAGCCCACAAGGATACAGACGCCAGCTTCGCGCGTTCCGACGCAGTCGCCTCCACCCTCTTCAGCCAGGACGCCGAACTCATCGAGCCATCCCCGGCAGAAGCCGACGAACTCCTCCGCCGCCTTCGCTCCATCTTCCCGGAACACAGCCTCCACAGCATCTTCAACGCATTCATCTCGGAGGCCGACGGAGTCGAGGACTCCATCTACCGAGTCCTCGCCGAGTCCATCTCCAGACGCCAGGACATCCTGCAATGGCCCGCCAACAGCGATGCAGCAAGAATACGCGAAATCTCAAGACGGGTGTCCGGCGAAATCCACAGGTTCAAGGGCATCCTCCGCTTCTCCCAGCTCGACAACGGATCACTTGTCGCAAAATTCGCACCCGACTACAACATCATCGTCCAGCTCGCAAGGCATTTCAAGTCGAGGCTGCGCAACGAAAAATGGATGGTTCTGGACGAAAAACGCCTCCTTGCGGTCCTGCACGAGCCAGACAAGGACATCCGCCCCGCGACGATCGCCGAAATCAAGGAGATCATCTCCGCGAATCCTGCAAGCGGCGAAATCGAAACACGACAGCTATGGCGAAACTTCTTCTCCTCAATAGCGATTCCGGAAAGGAGAAATCCCGAGCTCCAGAAACGATGCCTGCCGCAAAGATACTGGAATTACCTCGTCGAAACACCGGCCGGAGACGAACACAGGAGGGAACGCTGAAAACACCACTGAAAGCAAATTCCATCCAGCGATCCCATCGCTTGTAACCCAATGGACACCTGCGGGACCCGCGCTGGGTTTTGCGATCGGATCCACTTTCTTTAATCCCCTGACGATGTAGTTTATAGGAACATGCAGGAAGACCGGAACAATCCAGAACGTTGCCTGCGGCAGCCGGAATTCATCCCGACCTCGCAGGAGGAGGCGGAAAAGATCGGCTGGAGGCAGATCGACATCGCGATGATAAGCGGCGAAGCATACGCAGACCATCCCTCCTTCGGCGTAGCCCTGGTCGCGAGAACACTCGTCTCCTCAGGATTCAAGGTCGGAATCATCCCGCAGCCAGACTGGCGGAACCCCGACAGCGTCAGGATATTCGGCAAACCACGCCTCTGCTTCGCCATCTCGTCGGGCAACCTCGACTCGACACTCAGAACCTACACTGCGGCGAGACGGACAAGAAAATCCGACGACTATTCGGAGGACGGCAGGACGGGGCTGTTCCCGCCCTCCGCCGACGTGGTCTATGCGAATCTCGCAAGACAGGCATACAAAGGGGTGAAGGTGGTCCTTGGCGGAGTCGAGGCAAGCCTGCGCAGAATCGCCCACTAC
>CAZGJP010000281.1:0-3932 GCA_964526605.1 uncultured Lentisphaera sp. | reverse complement strand
TAATAAAGGTTAATAAAGGACTGGAGTCTGGGCATGAGCGGATCGGCGAAGGACAAGGCTTTGTTCGTGGCGGACGAATCGTCGCCGCTGCCTCTCTACGCCCAGATCAAGAATTTTCTGGCCGGGCGCATCCGCAAGGGCGTCTATCCGAAGGGTTCCCTTCTGCCTTCGATAGCGGAGGTGGAGGAGATGAGCTCCTGCGGCCGGGTGACGGTAGTCCGGGCCATGAGGGAACTGGTCAAGGAGTCCTTTGCGACGTCCGTGAACGGCAAGGGATACTACGTGTCTTCGAAGGGCGAAAGCGCGCTGGTCGGGCTGGTGGCCCCGCTTCATTCCACCTATCTTCCAATATACTCCAATCTGGTTGCCGGGCTGCAGGCGGCGTGCGACAGAAGAGGGCTTTCGTGCATATTCGCTTCGAGCGACGAGACTTCCGCTGGATTCCGCATGGCTCTCGAGGAGCTTGTCCGCTTCCGCGGCTCCAGGATTCTCCTCCTCGTCCCTCCGATTGGAGACGATGGGGCCGCCTGTCGTAAATCCACGTCCGCAATCGCCAGGATGATGGACCATGAAGGCGTAAAGGTTGCGGTGGTGGACCGCGAGACATCCCTCGACGTTCCGCATTTCGTCCAGGACCGCGGCGCTGCTGCCGGGATCATCCTGTCCCGGGCGATGGAACTTGGCCTCTCCAATCTTGTCCTCGCCGGCCGCGACTTCAAGGATCTGGACCTGCGTTCCGCCATCAGGTCTGCGGGTGCGCATCCGCTTAAAGCGTCCCATGCGGATTTCGCGGACATCCTGGAGGAAAAGTCCATTGATCATCTATCCTCCTTCGATGGAGTCTTCTGCGACGACATAAATGCAAGACGGCTGATGGACCACTTCAAGGACTATCCTCCTTTCAAGATCGCCGGCTACAACGGGACGGCCGTGGCGCATTCGGCGGAACCGACGATCAGCACAGTCAATCCGAATTTCCCTCTTGCCGCGGAATCCGCGATGAGAATTCTCCTCGAGGTTGGGAACAGGCGGAAAAGGGAGATGTTCAAGTTGTCTCCCTTCATGCAGAAGGGACAAAGCTTTTGATGAAGGAGCCGGTTCGGCTCGAAAACATACACACAAACAGGAGTTGGAGATGAAAGGAAATCTGAGGGAGGAAGTGACAAAGTCGGCGAGGAGGAACTGCATGGACCTCGTGGGTTTCGCGCCAGAATCCCGCTTCGCGGACGTCCACTACAGGATGCGCCCGCAGGCCCATCTGCCAGGAGCTAAAACCGTCGTCTGCATCGGCATCAGATACCCGCTGGCGATGTACGAGAACGCCGGAAGGACCAAGGCCGAGTCGTACATGTCCATGGACTCCTACGAGAACAACGCCATGTCCTCGGCCCTGCAAGGAGCCGCAATGGATGTCGCAAGGACGCTGGAGGACTTCGGATTCAAGGCTGTCCCCATAAGCATCGGGAAATACAGGGTCAGGCCCTACAAGGACATCGAGGAAGTCTGGACACAGGATTTCAGGAACGACGTGGCGGCGGTCGCAGCGGGTCTTGGCGAAATCGGCCTCAACGGCGCGGTCATCACTCCCGAGTTCGGAACCAGGCAGATGATAACCTCGATAGTCACCGACGCGGACATCGAGCCGGATCGGCCCTACTCCGGCCCCCCCCTTTGCGACTCCTGCGGCAAATGCGTCTCGGCCTGCATGATGAAAGCCCTCGACACAAAGAGGAAGAAGAAGATAAAAGTTGGAGACAGGGTCTTCGATGTCTTCGACAAGGACCAGTGGCGCTGCATGTGGTCTAAGAAATTCATGCTCAACGCCGAGATGGGCCCGAAGATCCATGGCCTCGACGTTAGCGTGTCCCCGCCAGAGGGGGAGATAACCGAGGCTGACGTGAAGAATGCTCTTTCCGAGAAGGGACGAAAGGGGGGCCTCCAGACCTGGTACACCTACTCGATGAGGGAGTGCGAAAGGGAGTGCATCCCTCCACATCTCAGGGGGAAGGACATGACAAGGGTTCATTCGCAGAGAATCAAAAACGCGAAAAAAGAGGCGCAGTCATGAAGAATCTGACGGCGGAAGTCAAGAGGATGGCCCGCGAGAACAGGATGGACCTGGTCGGAGTCGCGCCGGTCGCCAGATACAGCCACGCGCCGGAACTCGTCCATCCATGCTCCCATCTTCCGGAGGCGAAGTCGGTGGTCGCAATGGCCATACGATATCCGGATGCGATGTTCGTGAACGCCGGAGACGGCGACGCGGAGAGCATATTCTCCATCGAAGTCTACCAGAACAAGGTCATAGGAAATTTCCTCTACAACGCGGCCCTGCGAATTTCGCGGATGCTCGAGGACGAGGGTTTCAAGACGATTCCGATGACGGTATCGGGCAGATGGCGCGTCCATCCCTACAAGAGCATGCCCACGAACTGGTGCGCCGACTTCTCGAACAGGCACGCGGCCGTCGCCGCAGGCCTCGGGGAATTCGGACTCCACGCCCTATGCATCACGCCGAAATTCGGCATGCGCCAGCGCTTCGTGTCGGTAATCACCGAGGCGGAGCTCGAGCCGGATCCGATGTATTCCGGCCCGGCACTTTGCGACAAGTGCATGCTCTGCGTGAAATCCTGCCCGGTGAAGGCGATATCCAAACTCGAAACTGAAAAGCTGCAGATCGGCGAAAGGACCTTCGAGTATCTCAAGGTGGACCACTGGCGCTGCGGATGGTCGGAGCAGGTGAACAACATTCCGGAGGAAGGACCGATCTTCGGGGGACAGACGGAGGGGATACTCCCTCCGGAGGAAGGCGAGATAACGGACGAGATGTTCCTTTCGGCGTTCTATAGGAAAAACGACATCGCCGGACCGCAGGCCGCGATGACCCACGCGATGGGAAACTGCATGAGGATGTGCATTCCGCCGACGCTGAGGGGGAAGCAGAAGTATCCAAAAAACTACTGCCTCAGCCTCATGAAAAAGAGGCTGCCTGAAAAGGCCCCGGATCCGGCAAGGCCGACCGAATACGTGGTCGAGGCGGGATGAGGCGCTTCAGCGGCGGTCGGTCTTGCGCGGAACAACATCGCAGGTCTCGACCAGCCATCTCGAAAGACTATCCTTCAGGCCGCGAAGGACGCCACTCAACGCCGGATCATCTATCCTGTTGCGCTCCTCGAGAGGATCGTTCACAAGATCGTATAGCTCGTCGCTCTCGTATAGGCGCATCACATACTTATGCGTCTTGGTCCGGCACATGACAGCCTTGCCGTGATATGGACCCTCGTCGGTGATCTGGAGGCGTATCCTCGGGGAATAGAGCCCGCGTTTGTCGTCCTTGGACGAAGTGCTCTCCCACTCCATCGCCTGCCTCTCTCCATATCGTCTGCCACCTTCGCAGAACGCCGCGTCGCGGTGTTCGTCAGTCCTCCCGGCGGCAAGCTCCAGCAGACTCCTGCCGAAATGGTCGTAGCCAGGGTCGATTCCCGCCAGTTCGTAGACGGTCGCCGGAAAGTCTATCAGCTCCACCAGAGCGTCGCATACTCTCGGCTTCACCTCACACCCCTTCGGCGGCTTGAATATGAAAGGCACCCTCGAAAGACAATCCTCGAACGTGTTCTGCGTCTTCTCCACAAGTCCGTAGTCGCCCGTGAAGTCGCCGTGATCGGAGAAGAGAAAGACTGCGCTGTCGTCGTATCGGCCCGACTTCTTCATCGTATCAATCAGCATCCCGAACTGGTGGTCGCAACGCGAGCACATGCCGTAGTAAGTCGC
Organism: uncultured Lentisphaera sp.; assembly: GCA_964526605.1. Taxonomy (GTDB): domain Bacteria; phylum Verrucomicrobiota; class Lentisphaeria; order Victivallales; family GWF2-50-93; genus DYMC01. The sequence goes on along the minus strand of CAZGJP010000281.1, from coordinate 161 downwards.
GCGAAGCTCCGCCCACCTCCGCTCGGTCCACCCCTGCAACCGCTGATTCTCCCATATGCCTTTCAGGATCGAAGGCTTGCCATCCCAGTTCTCTGGCGCAAGGGCGCGACGGGGAACTTTATCCCTGTCATTCATGCTGAACCAAGGCTCCTCCACGCAGT
>CAZGJP010000280.1:0-3941 GCA_964526605.1 uncultured Lentisphaera sp. | reverse complement strand
TATTCGAGAAAATCAGCACCCTACCCTACCCCATGGATGGAATCGTCCTCAAGCTGAACGACTCCGCATACTCCGACAGCCTCGGCTCTACCGCGCACCACCCCAGAGGCCAGATCGCATTCAAGTTCAGCGGGGCTCGGGCGGCCTCGGCCATAAAACACATCGAATGGTCCTTCGGCAAGAAATTTCTGACTCCGCTGGCGCTCATCGAGCCTGTCGAAATCGGAGGAACGACGATAAAAAAGCTCACCCTCCATAACTACAGGTTCTTGAAGACAAACGACATCCAGATCGGAGACAAGATCGTCGTTGAGAGGGCGGGAGACGTCATCCCACACATCGTCTCCAGCGAAGCGGGACCGGATCGCAGACCAGCGGTCATCGAGAACTGCCCCTCCTGCGCGACAAAGCTCGTGGTCGAAGGCCCCGAGCTCATGTGCCCGAATCCGGAATGCCCCGAGCTGAAGATACAACGCCTCCTCGCCGCCGTCCGCAACATCGGAATCGAAAGGCTCGGAGAGCCAACCGTAAGAAAAATGTCGGAGACTCTCCGGGTCAAATGCCTGAAGGACATATTCTCCCTTTCAAAGGAGCAGATCGCAACGCTCGAAGGATTCAAAAGCAAGTCCTCTGAAAATCTATACAACGAAATCCAGGCCGCCAGAAGCACCTGCGATTTCGAACTCCTCGCATCCCTCAACATCCAAGGCATAGGAAGGAACATCGCAAAATCCACACTCCAAAAATTCACACTGGACGAACTGAGGAGAATGAATGCGGAGCAACTCGAGCAGATCCCGGGAATAGGCCCGGAACGCGCCAGAGAGCTGTTCGAAAGGCTCAAGGACGAATCCGACGCAATAGACGAACTGGCCGCCGCACTGGATCTCGCCCAGAGCAAGGGAGAGGGGAGCCAGCCCAAAAGGACCATATGCTTCACCGGAAAAATGCCACAGCCACGCTCCCACTACGAGAAACTGGCGGAGGCAAACGGATGGACACCGGCGGATTCCGTCACCGAATCGCTCCACCTCCTCGTCGCCGCAGACATCTCAGAGAACAGCTCGAAACTGCAGAAGGCCGCAAAACTCGGGATAAAAGTCCAAAGCCTTGAAGAATGGATGACAACACTAAGGACCACGCAACATGCCCGCAGCACGGCAAGGACCGAAGACGACACGGACAGCCTCCTCCCGGGATTCTGAACCTGGTGCTCCGTCCCTACATTCCAATTTTGCGGACGGATCGGCGATCCGTCCCTACCTCCCGCTACAAACCATTAAACTGTTTTCCCGGTAGGGCGCGTCTCGCCGAGACCGCCGTATAGCCCCTACAAAATCTCCGCGATCTGGACTGCATTGAGCGCCGCGCCCTTGAGGAGCTGGTCGCCACTGACGAATATGTCGAGGCCTTTCTTGTCCTCGCGGGAGCAGTCCTGGCGTATTCTTCCGACTATGCAGTCGTATTTGCCCGAGGCATCTATCGGCATCGGATAGAGTTTGTTCGCCGGATCGTCCTTCACTTCGACGCCCGGCGCATTGGAGAGAATCCTCCTGGCCTCTTCAGGCGTGACTTCCTTCTCGAATTCAAGATTCAGCGCCTCGGAATGGGCTCTCATGACCGGCACGCGGACGCAGGTGCAGCTCACGCGCAGGGTCGGATGATGCATTATCTTCCGCCCCTCGTTGAGCATCTTCATCTCCTCCTTCGTGTAGCCGTTCTCGAGGAATACGTCAATATGGGGGAAGAGGTTGAAGGCTATCCTCTGCGGAAGAGCCTCGGGCTTCGCAAGCGGCTTTCCGCCAAGGAAAAGCCTCGACTGCTCCTCGAGCTCCGTCATCGCCTTGGCCCCCGCTCCGCTCGCAGCCTGATACGTCGCGGCGACAAGCCTGACAAGCTTCTTCGCCTTATGGAGAGGATATACCGCCACGACCATGATTATCGTGGAGCAGTTCGGGTTTGCTATTATCCCCTTGTGCGTCTTTATGTCCTGCGGATTGACTTCCGGAACGACAAGCGGGACTTCGGGATCCATCCTGAACGCGCTTGAGTTGTCGATCACCACGGCCCCGTCCGCTACGGCCGCCGCGGCGAACTCCTTCGACCTCGACGCACCAGCGCTGAACAGGGCGATGTCAATCCCCTTGAAGGATTTGTCGGTGAGCTCCTCGACCGGAAGCTGCTCGCCCTTGAACTTGAGTTTCTTTCCGACGGATCTGCTTGACGCGAGCAACCTGATGCTCTTGACCGGGAAATTCCTCTTCTCGAGGGTCTCCATCATCTCGATCCCGACCGCGCCAGTAGCACCGGCGACGGCCACATTATATCCAGAAGCCATATCCTCTCCCCGAGCCAAATAAAACGGCCCTATTTGTTTTTTCTCCAAATCGCCGCATATTTTATTGCATCAAAACATTTTTTCAAACTCGAACTGATTTCAAAACTCCGCATTCGGGGTAAATCCGTTGGAGTCCACAACTTTAGTTGTGTCTTATTATCAACAAGATACACAGCTGAAGTTTACCCGCCTTCGGCGGCGCCAGAGGCGACCAGGGCTGTGAACTCCAACTTTGAAATCAGCTCATTGGGGCAATTTTGAAATTGCCTCGGCTCGTAAAACGGATTGTCGAGCTCCACTGGCACTGGACATCCGAAAGGGAAAAAGAACATGACCATTCTCCTCACAGGCTCCAGCGGCCTTCTCGGCTCGGACATCGCGGTCGAGGCCAGGAGAAGAGCTGTCGGCTTCATAGGCGCATGCCGGAATACCATGAATCCAGAGGACATCTCCGCCGACATCTGCACCGACGAGGGAATCGCGAAAATCGCAAGTCTCCCCTTCGACTGCATCGTCCACACTGCCGCCTGGCGCAATCCGGACGAATGCGAGGCCGACAAGGCTTATTGCAGAAAGATAAACGTCGAAGCCACCGCCGCCCTCGCGAAAATCGCAAAGCGGAAAAAGGCGTTTTTCCTGCATATCTCCACCGACTACGTGTTTTCCGGGGAGAACCCGCCCTACGACGAGGATTCGGAACCATGCCCGGTCAACTACTACGGCGAGACGAAGGCGGAGGCGGAGGAGATAGTCAGATCTCTTCCTGCATTCACCATACTCCGAGTCCCCCTGCTCTACGGGCTCGGGGCGGGGCTCGCCAAATCCGCTCTCCTCAAGAGCATGGTGGACGCCTTGAAGTCGGGAAGACCGTGGAACATGGAGGATTCGATAGTGCGCTTCCCCACATACACTGGCGATGTCGCGAACGCAGTCTTCTTCCTGCTGGAGAAAAACGCTGCTGGAATCTTCCATTTCAGCGGGCAGGACAAGACGAGCAGATACAGGATGACATTGGATTTCGCGGAGGCGGTGGGATTGTCCGCCAAAAACATAGTCCGCCTGGCCGAGCCTCCGCATTCGGAGGCCAGGCGTCCGCTGAATTCGCAACTTTCCATGCGGAAAATACTGTCCATGGGATTTCCGCCCCCCCTCCCCTTCAAGGAAAGAATAAAACTATTGATGCCATGAATATCTCGCCTAAAGATTCATTTCACTTCATCGGGATAGGCGGCGCCGGAATGGCGCCAATGGCGACGATAATGAGGGAAAGGGGGCACGAGGTCTCCGGCTCCGACATCGCAGACTCGCGCAATCTCGAATTGCTCTCGCAAAAAGGGGTCAGGCTGTTCTGCGGACCACATAGCGCGGGGAATCTCCCGCATCCGCATGGGCTCGTGGTGGTTGCCTCCTCCGCGATAGGAGCTGAGAATCCGGAGTTCGCGGCCGCCAGATCGAGAGGCCTCCCGATCTTCCGCCGTGGAGAGTTCCTTGCGAAAATCGCGGAGTCATACGAAAAAAGCATCGCCGTGGGCGGCTCCCACGGCAAGACCACCATCACAGCAATGACAACCCACGGGCTGATCAGGCTTGGCCTTTCACCAGG
>CAZGJP010000279.1:0-3943 GCA_964526605.1 uncultured Lentisphaera sp. | reverse complement strand
CAGATCCGCCATTATTGCATCCCGCATGTTTGAATCATACACAAATATAGTGCTTTTGTCAATTTGCAAGCGGCATCTCGAAATGTAGCTTTGATTCCGTAAACAAAAAACAAAGGAGCCTTCCGCCACATGACAAGAAAATCAGCCTCGTCGAGGACATCGTGGTTCACCGAATCCAGGTTCGGCCTCTTCATCCATTGGGGACTCTACTCCATGCCCGCACGGCACGAGTGGGTCCGCAACAAGGAGAAGATCTCGAACGAGGACTACCAGAAGTATTTCGACCACTTCAACCCCGACCTCTACGACCCGAAGGAATGGGCGAGGGAGGCGAAGAACGCGGGAATGAAGTATTTCGTCATAACCACCAAACACCATGAGGGGTTCTGTCTGTGGGACTCCAAGTTCACCGACTACAAGGCGCCATGCACGCCGTGCGGCAGGGACCTGCTCAAGCCCATGGTCGACGCCTTCAGGGCCGAAGGACTCAAAGTTGGCTTCTACCACTCCTTGATAGACTGGCATCACGAACATTACACTGTCGACAGGCTCCATCCAATGCGCGACAACCAGGACGAACGGAAGAAGAACTCCAGAAGGGACATCCGCGAATACACGAAATATCTGCACAACCAGGTCCGCGAACTGTTGACGAAATTCGGGAAGATAGACATACTCTGGTTCGACTTCTCCTACCCCGGCGAAGATGGAAAAGGCAGAAAGGATTGGGATTCCGAAAATCTACTCAAGATGATACGAAAACTCCAGCCGGACATCATGATCGACAACCGCCTCGACCTCCCCGGCTCCGGCGACTTCGAGACCCCCGAGCAATTCCAGCCCCCAGCCCCGCTCAAGGACGAAAAAGGCAACATCAAGGTATGGGAGGCATGCCAGACTTTCTCCGGATCATGGGGCTACTACAGGGACGAATACAGCTGGAGAGAAAGGGAGGAGCTCCTCGGAACCCTGATAGACTGCGTCAGCAAGGGGGGCAACCTTCTGATGAATGTCGGCCCATCCGCGCGCGGAGAATTCGACGGACGCGCTCTCGACAGGCTCCGTTTCTTCGGCGAATGGATGAAGCGCCATGGACGCTCCATTTACGGATGCACCGCCGCCCCGCCTGAATTCAAGGCTCCTCCAGGATGCAAGCTGACATACAATCCCGATAAGGACATCCTCTACGTCCATGTACAGACATGGCCATACAAGTACGTCCTCGCCGAAGGCAAGGCGTATTTCGATAGAGTGGAATACGCGCAATTCCTTCACGACGGCTCGGAGGTCGACATCAATGGCATGGACCCATGGCACATGTCCCAGTTCCCTGACGGCAAGAATCTATACTCTTTTGCAATACCGCAGAAACGTCCCGATGTCGCAGTGCCGGTCATCGAAGTATTTCTAAAGAAATCAAAATCAAAGGACTCAACCAGGAGGCACAGATGAAAATCAGAAAAGCCAAGGCCGTCGAGGATGCAAGCCCAAAATCGGAAAGACCCGTCCTGGGAGTCTTCGCCACTTGCGATCCCAGAATAGACTCCGACTCCAGAAAAAGAGCCGCCAACATCGTCAGAATGGTCGCCGACAAAATCGCAGGGAGAGTCCCAGGAATCGACGTGGTCTACAGCAAGACCCTCGTCGACGGCGAAATCCAGGCCGACATCGTGGCAAAGTCCTTCCTGAAGAGCGGCGTGAAGATGATAGTGCTCGCTCCCGACACATGGGCATTCCCCCAGCTCAGCGCCATATCCCTCCTCCAGCAGTTCCCATCCGACACACCGTTCAACATCACATGCGGCAACAGCGGGCCGAAGCCGGGCGTGGTCTTCGCACACGCATTGAATGGAGCCCTCGCCCAATACGGAAGGCTCGCACACCTCAACGTAGGAACATGGCCGGACAGCGGCCTCGAACCTGAAATGACGAAGCAAACCGAGGACGACCTGATCGAGTGGGTCTGGGCCGCAAAGACAGCTGTCTCCCTCCGCGGAAAAAGGATGGTGGTGTTCGGCCACGATTCGATGGGTATGGAGACGGCCCTGGCCCACGTGCTTCCGACAAGAAGCAAATACGGGATCGAAATCACACGCCTCGACATGAAGCTTCTGGCGGACATGCTGAACAAGAAGGCATACAGCGAAAGGGAACTCAAGAAACTGCGCGGATGGATAGACCAGCATCTGGGCAGGCGTCTCGAGGTCCCGACCGAGGCCGACAGCTTCCGTTTCAACCAGAGTCTGGCGATGTATCTCATCCTCCGCGACCTGATAAAGGACGTCAACGGAATCGGAGGCGGGTTCATGAGCCAGCTCGAGTGGGGCTCCGACCTGCGCGGAATACCACTCCCAGTCGCGGACGCCATGGAGTCCCTCTTCAACAGCAGCTTCGACCACAACGGACCGAAAAAACCGCTTCCGTTCGGGACCGAGGCCGACGTGCAGGGCATCCTCACCATGCTCTTCATGTCCGAACTGACAGGCGGCAACCCGCCCCTCTTCATGGACTTCAGAAAGGTCTGGGAACCTTGGGAGGCGAAAAAAGCCGCCGACTCGCTCGGCATCAAATACACGGAAAAGGACAAATGGGCTTCCAAGGGCTTCGTGGACGGGGACAACTCCGGAAGCGCATCGCTCGACTGGGCCGCAAAACCAGGCGCATCCGTCGAACAGATCATGAAGGGCGTATCCATGCCTCTCGCCGACAAAGGCTACTTCCCGGGGATGGGAAACAGCGTCACTTTCATCTCACCGGCCGGCATAGAGGGGATAGCCGGACGCCTCGCGTACAGCTCGCTGTCGGGAGCGTTCACACTGATGTGGGACGAGGCTGAAACCATCTCCATGCCCCACGGCTTGAGCGAAAAAGTCAGACACACGTCGAGCTGGGCATGGCCTCACACATACGTCTGCCCCAGATACGCCACAATGTTCGAATATAAGCACTACGCGCCGGCAAACCACTTCCACATGATATGGGGACTCTCGCCAGCCAGGCTCCAGTTCTGGATGGATCTCACAGGGACCCTCTCCGGAAACATGTGGTCGGCAAGACCATCCTTCGTGCACGGAACGGACAGGCCAATCCCCCTCCACTACCTCCTCAACGGGGGCGAAAACAACACCAAACTCATGCGCAAGAACTGAAGGGCGGCCTCGCAAGGCCAAAGAACAATAAATTCGAGGCAATTGCAAAATTGCCTCAATTCAAACAACCAAAGGCATGGCGGGAAAAAACGCCATGCCTTCTTTCCAATTGCTCCCCCCGGAGCGACGGCGGCACCGCCGGCCAATTCACTGGAGCAAACAATCAAAACTTGAATTATTCGATAGACCGAATAAAATGCCTCTGCAACATATAACAGAATTAGAATTACATCCGTTGGGCTGGTCGTTCGCAAATAAAAGGAGAAACAAGATGAGGGGATATATTCCGGTCTCAGTGATGATGATTGTGCTTGTCTCGTCAGGGATGATTCTTCCTGCGGACGATTCAAAGGAAGCGTTGGAGCTTAAAGAAAAAATAAAGTCTCTCGAAGATAGAGTCTCCAAATTGGAGGAGATTATATCCTGCAAGGAAAACAACGGTCAATCCCGCCAAAAATCACTGGAATTGAGTGAACGAGTCAAAAAGCGCTTTGAACAGGATCAAGCCACATACACCAAGGAAGAATTGATGGAGGTTGAGCGGCTTTACCAAGTCGCCAACAAAGAATGGGACAGTCCGGAGGCCAAGGTATGCCTCAAGGCCTTGATTGAAAAGTATCCCAAGGCAAATAGAACAGGATGTGCTCTACAATACCTTGGCCAAATGTCGTCGGGAGAAGAAAAAGAGAAATATTTGAAGCAGGCGATTGAAGACTTCAGTGATTGCTATTATGGAAGCGGTGTGCAGGTTGGCGCCTATGCCAGATTGTACCTGGCGGATTATTACCAGAAGA
>CAZGJP010000278.1:0-3979 GCA_964526605.1 uncultured Lentisphaera sp. | reverse complement strand
CGGGCATCCGGCATATCCATCCACCGGGCATGCGCCTCGATATACTTCATGGCCCTCCTGATAGCAGTCCTCAACTTCGCCTTCAACGAGGCCGTCGTCCCGATCTCCGAGCGGAAGGCATACGAGATCATCAAGGCCAGATCCGACATGTATTACGTCAAAGGTCAGTTCGAGATGCTCAGCTACCGCAGCCCGGACTCGCTGAGGACATGGTTCTTCAGGGAGTTCGACGAGAGCGGAGGCCAGAAGTCGGCAATACTCAAGAAATACCGGCAATCGGACGGAACCCTCGAATGGGACATCGAGGCGGAGGAGGCCGTTTTCACGCCGGGCGCGGGATGGAAATTCACGCGTGGGACCTTCACTCCATACAGCGAGGATGGCTTTTTGCCGAAGAAGAGCGAGAAATTCGAGGAGAGGGCGCTGTCTCCGGCGGAGGCGCCTGAAACCCCAAGGGACATGGTCAATGCGATCCAGCCCGCGGAGGATCTCGATTCAGGCGTGATAATCGAGCTTCTGGCCAAGACCAGGAACATGGCGGACAGCCTCAAGAACATCTACAAGACGACGTTGTTCTATCGGATCGCATTCCCATGGGCGTCGCTAATCGCGGTCTTCCTGGGCATACCTCTCGCGGCGAAGAACCAGCGCGGCGGAGTCTTCGTCTCGATAGTCGTCGCCGTCATAATCATCGTGATATACCAGCTTTCATCGCATCTGTTCCTCATCTTCGGCAACCGGGGCATGCTGCCGCCATTCGTCGCGGGGCTCTTCCCCACGGCCGCATTCGTCGCCTACGGATGGTTCAACGCGACAAGGGGAGAATAGAGCGATGAAAAGAAAAGAGCGGGAAATGAAGAGGAAGGGCAGGCAGCCCGACACTCTTTCGGTGATAGACATCGGCGCGCATTCCATCCGGATGGAGATCGCCGAGCCATCCCCCGGCGGAGGCATGAACGTCCTGGAGACGCTCTCCCAGCCCGTCCCCATCGGGAAGGACGTCTTCACGAAAGGCAGGATAAAGGCGGACAAGTTCATCCTGGTCGCCAAGATATTGAGGGACTACAGGAAGGTGATGGCCGACTATTCCGTCTCCTCCTGCAGGGCGATCGCCACCAGCGCCGTCAGGGAGGCGCTGAACAAGGACATCTTCATAGACAGGATGCTGAAGGAGACGGGGATCAGGGTGGAGGCGCTGGACAGCTCCGAGGAGATCAGGCTCATATATCTCTCCATGAGGAACCTCCTGCGCGGACGTCTGGGCAATCCCAAGGACTCCGTCATCGCGATGATTGGCACCGGCTCGTCCCACGTGTGTCTCTTCGAGGACGGTATGCTGAGGAAGGCGGAGAGCTTCAGAATGGGGACGATAAGGATATACGAGGAGCTCGGCCAGCCCATATCCAAGAGCGCGATGGTCATAGACGACATCGTGGACTCGATAGTCGAACTGCTCCTCAGGTCCTTCCCCAAGCTTCCAGGATCCCTCGTCGCGGTCGGATCGGCCCCGCGCTCCCTCCTCAAGATGGCGGGACGCGACGGATCGGACGGGGTGGACGCCATATCGAGGGATGATCTCGAGAGGCTATCGAGGACGGTCGAACGGACACCCCCGGACAAGCTCGCGGGCGAGTACGGAATGTCGGACCTCGACGCGCTGGGCCTTCTCCCATGCTGTGAAATCCTTTCCGGCCTTATGAAGGCCTCCGGTGCCGGGGCCGTCCTGATTCCGGAGACGAACACGCGCGACGCCATCATCGAGGACATGCTGAGGAGGAAGTCGGAGGACGATCCGTTCGAGCCGGAGATAGTCTCATGCGCGAAATTCCTCGGGGAGAAGTTCTGCTACGACGGGAAGCATGCGGTGGCGGTGTCGAGATACTGCCTCGAGATATTCGACGCGATGAAGAGCGTCCACGGGCTTGGCAGGAGGGACCGTCTTCTCCTCGATGTTGCAGCGACGCTCCACGATGCGGGGCAGTTCCTCAACAACCGCCAGCACCACAAGCATTCGCACTACTTGATAAGGAACAGCCAGATACCGGGGCTTTCCTCCAACGAGATGGAGATAGTCGCGGTGGTCGCAAGATACCACCGTAGAGGGCTTCCAAAGACTTCGCATCCGGAATACATACAGCTCGACAGCGCCGAGAGGGTGAAGGTCCTCAAGCTCGCGGCAATCCTCAGGGTGGCTGATGCGCTCGACAGGTCGCACAACGGGAAGTTCGGCAGCCTGAACCTGAGATTCGCGGAGGGCCGTATGATCATATGCCCGGACGCGATGACCATGGACATGGCGTCCGAGACAATGGCGCTGAGGGCCAAGTCGGACCTCTTCGACGAGACATACGGGATAAAGGTGGAGTTCCAATGAGCACTGAATTCAAGTTTGGCAAGCAGTATCTCATCAACCGCGACTTGAGCTGGATAGACTTCAACTCCAGAGTCCTCGAGGAGGCCTTCGCCCCGGACATGCCGCTGCTGGACAGGCTCAAGTTCATAGCCATTTTCTCGAACAACCTCGACGAGTTCTTCATGGTGCGGATCGCCGGCCTGCGAAAGCTGCTCGACGCGGGGGACAAGGGGACCGACGCCTCCGGCCTCTCGGTGCAGGAGCAGCTGGACAGGGCGAGAGAAAAGGTGCTCGATCTCACCTCCCGCCAGTATTCGCTTCTGAACAACGAGCTGCTCCCGGCCCTGAGGCAGAAGGGGCTGTTCCTTCTGAAGCGCAGCGAATGGGATTCCGCGGAAAAGGCCGAGCTCGGCAGGATATTCAGAAAAATGATATATCCGGCGCTCACCCCGGTCGCAGTGGACCCGAGCCATCCGTTCCCGGTCCTGAACAACTGCGCGATCGAGATCGCGGTCCGCCTGCGCCAGCGCAATTCGCGCAAGACGGTCAGGGCGCTCGTCGAAGTCCCTTCGGTGCTCCCGCGCTTCATCGCCGTCCCGTCCAGGAGATTCCCTGGCGCAGGCAAGGTCTATGCCTTCCTCGAGGACATCATCATGGAGTTCGTTGGAGAACTCTTCTCGGGATGCGAGATCCTCGAGACCATCCCTTTCAGGACCACCAAGGACATGGATTTCACCATAGACGAGGAGGGTGTCGCGGACCTGCTCTCGCACATACAGCAGGAGCTTGTGAACAGGCGGACCCGCCACGCCCTCAGGGTGGAGTTCATAAAGGGCCAGGGCGGAGCCTTGGAGAAATGGATAATGGAAAGGCTCGAGATCGGGGAGGATTGCAGATACGTCGTGGAAGGGCCGCTGCACCTGGCCAACTTCTTCGAACTGGTCGGAAAGGAGGCGAAGCCGGGACTCGTCGAGGAGGAATGGCGCCCGCTCCCCTCAAAGGCCTTCAAGGAGGGAGAAAGCGTCTTCGACACGATTCGAAGGATGGAGTCAATCCCGCTCTTCCTCCCGTTCCAGAGCTTCGACCCCGTCGTCAGGCTCATCGAGGAGGCCGCCGACGATCCCAGCGTGCTGGCGATAAAACAAACCCTCTACAGGGTGAGCGGAAACTCGCCGGTGGTCGCCGCGCTGCGCCGCGCCGCCGAAAACGGAAAGCAGGTCACCGTCATCGTCGAGCTCAAGGCCCGATTCGACGAGGGCAACAACATCCAGTGGGCCAGGAAGCTGGAGCACTCCGGCGCCCACGTCATATACGGAATCCCGGGCCTGAAGATACACTGCAAGGCCCTGATGCTCATAAGAAGGGAGCAGGGGGGCATAAGACGCTATCTGCATCTCTCCACCGGGAACTACAACGACAAGACGGCGAGAGTCTACACCGACATCGGATATTTCACCGCCGACGAGGACATTGGATCCGATATTTCAGCCCTCTTCAATGTGATGACGGGATACTCCTCCCCGCCGGCATCCTGGCGCAAAATAGCCGCCGCCCCCTCCGACCTCAAGGAGAAATTCATAACCCTGATAGACCGGGAGGCGAGGATGTCGACCCCCCACAGCCCCG
>CAZGJP010000277.1:0-3986 GCA_964526605.1 uncultured Lentisphaera sp. | reverse complement strand
GTTTCGGAATTCTGCGCACATGAATCGGGCGCAGACACACTGTTCCGCCCCGGAAAGAAGGATTTGAATCGAATGCAGCAAATATGGGCATAATTCCCTTGAAAACAAGGGATTCCCCCATCCCATAACTAAAACCTTGAAGCCGCAGACGCGCAGAAACAATGGTAGCAATGCCTTGCTCATGTCGCGCAGCAGAAGAATCACATCCGGTCTGGACTCCTTCGCTAAGGCGATAGACGCTCGGATCACAGCAAGGATTCCAGATTTCTTCAAGTCAATCCGTTCTACTTTTGTCGTGTTCGATCTGAGCGTATCCGCGATGGGGCTGTCCGATTCGCTGAGCACAAGTATGTTCCAATCTATAGCCCCGCAAGTGGCCAAGACTGTCTCAAGAAGATTCTTCTCCGTCCCGCCGGCAAGGAGATCGTCTATTATCACAAGTACCTTCATTTTCTCCTCTCGGCAAGCACTATATGGTGGAGGCCCATGAAGGAGGCCAGGAAACCAAGCCTCTCCATGACGAGTGCGTTGAGGAGCAGGAGACGCTGGAGAATTCCCGGGAAGAACTGCAGATAGGACTCATGCGGCAGAAATATCGCCTTGTGGTAGTCCGAAACGGCAAAGCCGGCGGACTCGAGAAGACCTCTGATTTCACGCCATGAAAGAGGCTTGTCGTATGGCATCTGGGACGGATCTCCTCTAGGAGGAACGAATATCCGCTTGACATGCTTGGGGAGGAGGAAGACGGCATCCCAGAACGCGCATACTGGCCCCGATGGAGTGGTGATGATGAATCGCCCGCCGGGCTTGAGCAGCCTCGACACCTCCTTCACGACGGACGCAGGATCGGCCACGTGCTCGAGGACCTCCGTCATCACCACTATGTCGAAGGTCCCATCGGCGAAGGGGATCTTCTCGGCATTCGAGGCGAACGACAGGATGCGATTCTCTCCTCGCCTGCGAATTTCGCGGATCATGAGCTTGACGTTGTGCGGGGAGACGTCAATGCCTGCGATTTCTCCGGTGAAGGCGAATTTGTCCCTCAGGCGGAAGTCGAACCATCCCGTGCCGCAGCCAATGTCGAGGAGACAGCCGTCTCTTTCGCCTGCAATCCAGTGCGCGGCGATGAAGTCCTTGCACCTGGATATCCTGTATTTCTCGATGAAGTCCGGGATTCCGCTCCTGCGGGCGTGTTCGAAGCCATCCTCGACATCGTCCAGCCTCGAGTATCCTTTCTCGAACTTCTCCGCGTCCCATTCGGAGCCAGACTGCAAAAAGGTCCTGAAATCAATGAAATCCGAGGCGGTGGACATCCTGCGCCCGCATGGACGGCATTCGATGGAATCATCCGTCCGCGAGAGAACGGCTCCGCAGTTTGGACAAATTAGTTTTTGAAATAGAAGCATAACAGGACTATATTCTGGGCTTATCTTATAGAAACGGGTTCGGTTAAATATACGTCCGGGTCGCTGTTTGTCAATCATAAGGGCCCACATGGCATATCACATCCCAATATTCACATACCATGATGCGGACTGGCACAGGTTTGAGGCCGAACTCACGTTCCTGAGTAAAAACTCATATCTCTCGCTGGGCGCGGAAGAGTTGATGCAAATGGGCTCGAGGGGCGAGAAGAAGTCCGTGGTGTTGACCTTCGACGACTGCCGGAAGAGCTGTTACGACATTGCGTATCCAATTCTGAAGAGATATTCGATGAAGGCGATATTCTTCATCTGCCCGAGATTCCTCGATAGAACGGGGGAATCGGATGGAATGCCTGATTATTGCTCCTGGGATGAGTTGCGGGAGATGCTTGAAGCCGGTGTCGCGGATTTTCAGAACCACAGCATGGAGCATGAACTTGTCTTTAAATCGTCCAAGCTTGTTGATTTCCAGCGATTGTCGCGGAGCGGCAGGCTGCTTTATGGATACTTTGATTCCGATGGCAAACATCTCCCGATCGGAACGCCAATATACGAATATGCCTGGAAGGGAGCCGTTGACAGGCAGTTTCTGCCGGACCAGGACGTCGCAAGGAGCTGTTCGGAACATGTCGAACGAAATGGCGGAATCGAATTCTTCGAGCAAAAGGGATGGAGAGGACAACTGCTCAAGCTTCACGGCCAGGCGAACGACGGTGGCGAAGGGAGGATGGCGTCCATCCCCTTCAACAGGGACGAATACATTGCCGCATCGCTAGGAAAATCGCAGGAGGCGATAGAGCGGAACCTCGGTATCGTGCCGCATTTCTTCGCTCCTCCCGTCCACTCATACGACGAACTGGTGGTGAAGATGCTCAAACGGCATGCTTTCAGAGGGATTTTCAATGGCTCTGAAAAGACGTCTTTCGACGTTGACGGATTCGCGATATTCGGGAGGAGGAGGTCGTCGTCCCCTCTCAGGCTGCCGGGGAAAGGCCGCGAATCCCTGCTCGACAGGCTATTCAAGAGGATCAGCCCATGAATGTTTCCGATTTCAGAGGAGACCGCTCGAAGTGGAATGAAATGGCGTCGTCCTTCGATTGCCATGACATCCATCAATCGTGGGAATGGGGCGAGATGATGGCCCTTTCCGGATGGTCCGTCGAACGGCTTGTCTTCGAGGACAAAGGCTCTCTCAGAGGAGTCGCCTCGGCGCTGGTCCGCAAGAAATTCGGTTTTTCACTGGTATATGTCTCGCGCGGCCCCCTCTGCGACTACGGCGACACGACGGCATCTTCCGCGATGCTGGCAAGCCTCAAGGAACGCTTTTCCAACGCGACTTGCCTGAAATGCAATCCATACATCCCCTTCTCCGGATGCCATGAAAAGACATTTCTGGATCAGGGCTTCAAGCCAGCACGGGGTAAGGACCTTTTCGACCGCACCATTGTCGTGAACCTGAGCGGAGACAGGGACGAACTGTTCGCCCGTCTAAGACCGCGCTTCAGGACATATGTCAAGAAGGCCTCCGCGCGATGCGCGATTCGCGACATGCCGTTGACGGAAGCCAACATGGAGGCGTTCTGGCGTCTCCACTGCGAAATGAGCGACGCCAAAAAACGCGGAAAAGCCCCTCTCTCCCTCTTCCTGAATTTTGCCAGGAGCTTCGACTCGTCAGGCACTGCCCTGATGAGGTTCGCACTACTCGGCGACAAGCCGCTGGCCGCGACCATACTCCTCGAATCCGGGAGGAAGCTCCTCTACAAGTGGGGCGCCGCTTCGCGGTCGGGCCCGGACCTGCGCGCCTCGCATCTCCTACACTGGGAAAACATAGCCATGGCGAAGCTCCGCGGCCTCGATGGATACGACCTCGGAGGAGTGGGGTGCAGTGGCGATGGCGTCTCCCAATTCAAGGAAGGTTTCGGAGGAGAGGAGTTCAGGCTGGCTGGCGAATTCGACTGGACCTCGTCGAAGATCAAGCTCGGCGCATACGAGTTGAAAAGGACAATATGCCGGATACTCCAATGAGAGCATACTTCGACGACAAATCCGCATTTTCCGCCTCGAACCACCAGATATGGGACAGCCACTGGGATAATTCCGACATACTCGGTCATTACAAGTTCCAGAAGGAATCGAGCTACGACAGGAAAATCCTCTCTCTGCTTTTGAAGCCAGGCGACCTCTTCCTGGAAGCCGGGTGCGGCCCCGGCGGAATAGTCCTCTACGCGGAGAAGGACCTCGGCAGCAAGGCGTTCGGAATAGATATCGCAAAAACTACTCTTATCAAGGCCGCCGGCGTTCTGGGGCGCAACGATTCCTTTGCAGTGGCCGACACGAATTCACTTCCGTTTCCGGACGGGACTTTCGATGTGTGCTACTCGGGCGGCGTGGCGGAGCATTTCATCCAAGGGCCGGAACAAACCATTTGCGAATGCCTGCGGGTCTTGAAACCGGCCGGAACTCTCGTGATATTCGTCCCCTTCCTCAACGTTGCCAGAAGGGCTTTCGACTTGTTCGCAAGGGCATTTGGCCCCCAGCCCAGCTACAGGATCCTATCCTCCT
>CAZGJP010000276.1:1157-3996 GCA_964526605.1 uncultured Lentisphaera sp. | reverse complement strand
AGTAGGGCACGAGAAACTCCATGATCATTTCGGGGGATATGAGCGGGCCGTGATTGTAGCAGATGTCCTCGGCTAAAAATATTTCCTCGATCGTGACGTGCTTCTGATGCTGTGAAATCACTGCGTCCGCAAGTTCGAACCAGGTCTTCATGCATTCGTGGATCAGGTCCGGAGCGTCGTAGAACATGTATAGCAAGTTTTCCGGCCCGATAAGACTGCGCAGATACATGTAGCCGCCGACGAGGTTCTGAGTGATAATCTTCCCCTCCGCAGCGGCGTTTTTCGCCTTGTCCATTCTTATGTCCAAATCGCCGAACCTTCCAGCCGAGCCAGGGTTCAATCGCCATTTCACGTCCTTCTCCCAGCTCTGCCAGTCCTTGACGGGATGGTCAATGTATTCCGGCATGAAACCACTGCGGCGTCCCTTGAAGCATAGCAGTTTGCGCCCTGCGAAGTCCTGGACGATCTCGCAGTCGCCACGCTCCTCGACCACTTTTTCCTCGAAGGCCGGAAGAAACGCGGCCTCGCACCAGCCGAGCTGCCCGAGACCGTGATTCGCCGCCTTGTGATACTGGAAGACTTCGTTCATGTCCGCGTCCGGAGGGAGCCCCTGCCTGCGCCATTCGTCTAGACAGTAGAAACCGAATTCCGTCCTGAAAAATGGAGCTCCCGGCTTCATCTGGTAGGCATCCCTGTATCTTCTTATGTTCTCCTTTGTCCCACGCATGGTTGGTTTTTCCTTTTCACTGCCAGGTGTTTTTTTATAATCATATAAAATACGGCAATATTTTATTTGTCAAATGCCATAAACAGCATATTCTATACATAAAACGGCAATAATTGGAGAAAACATGAAGAACATCTGCTCGCAGTCCCTCGGGAAGGCGCATGCTTGCGGGATCGAGCTCAAGACGATCTGGGATGTCCAGGCGGACTCTTCCTACGACGTGACGAAAAAATGGGAGGCTCCCCGCAATCTTGTGGCGGTCAGGACGTTCAAGGGGGAGGGAAGGCTTGTGTTTTCCGGCGGGCAGACTTTCTCTGTAGGTCGGGACAGCCTGATTGTCTTCAACCACGATAAATTGTCAAGATATTTTTGTCCTGGAGATATCTGGCACTTTTGGTGGTTCGAGTTCGATGCGTCCGGGGTTTTCGAGTTTCACACCTGTGCTCCCGGGAAGATTTCAGAGGGGAAAAGGGATGCGGAACAGTTCCGCGCCTGCTGGAGCCTGCTCTCCTCCCAGAATCCTGCTCAAAGGGCATTCGCCTCCGCCATTTTTTCCGCGATGCTCCACGGATGGACGGCCTCGTGGGAAGGCGGACCGAAGCCAAGTCCACACTCCGCGGCCATAAGAAAAGTCGTTGATCTGATGAACAGACGCCTTGACGGCATGAGCGTCGGGGAAATGGCCTCCGCCGCATGCATGGGAGAACGTCGCTTCAGACAGGTTTTCGCCGAGAGCGCCGGGAAGCCGCCAAAAATGTTCTACGACGAACTTCGCATGAAAATGGCCGAGGCTTTGCTGACCCATGGTGCCTTGAGCGTGGGTGAAGTTGCGGAACGGCTGGGATTTTCAAGCCAGTTCCACTTCAGCCGGGCGTTCAGTGAACACTTCGGACATCCGCCCTCGAAATTGAAATAAAGCAATATCCATGTTCAGCCCCTTACGGTCGCGATGTCGTTGCTCGCATCTTCGAGCGAGACCAGACGTTTCGGGAATGGCTTGCCCGAGATGTGTTCGACGAATTCATCATAAAAGGTCTTCCTGGCGCCAAGGGCCTTCACATCCTTCTTCTTTCCTTCGCGGGATGCGACCAGGAAGCATCCGTCCTCCCGCCATTCCTTAGTGATGCGCCAGCCCTTGTCTGTGACGAGGTAGAAGAGGTCTATGTGCTCGCGGTCGTTGCCTGCGGTGCTGTATGTGGCGAGATCCGCGGCCCATGTGATGAATAGGTTCGCCACCCCGCCGTTCTTGTATTTCACAACCATCGCCTCGGTATCCGCGCATTTGAGCTCGGGATGGGCAAGATTGTCCGAGAAGAAAGTTTTTTTCGCGATTGGCGAGCCCATGAGATAGTTTGCAGTATTCAGGTTGTGTATCATGGCGTCCATGAATGGTCCGCCGTTCTTGTCCGGGTCGATCGCCCACTTGTTCCATCTCGGGTAGCCGTGTATCCAGTCCTGCTTGTAGAGGGCGAGCTTGCCGAATCTGCCGCCATCGAGGACTTCCTTCGCCGTTTCGACGAATGCGTCGCCAGTCCGGCTGTAGATCACTCCAGCCTTGATCTTGTGTTTTTTCGCCGCGGCGGCTATGGCCTTGCACTCCTTCACCGTGGAAGCGAGAGGCTTCGTTGTGATCACGTTCTGCCCGTTCTTCGCGGCGCGGAGGAACTGCGATTCGCGCACCCATGGAGGCACGAAGAGCGCGACGAGCCTTATTTCCTTGTCCTTGAAGATATCATCTTCGCTATCGACCGCTTTTCCACCGAGTTGTTCTGCGAATTTCGCAGACTGCTCCTTCCGCGGGTCGTAGAGTTTCGCCACCTCCAGCATTCCGCTGTCCTTGATCTCTCCAGCCTGCCAGCGGAGGAAGTCTCCGCAGCCTACAATCGCCATCTTGATTTTCTTCGCCATCTTATTGCTCCTTTTTGCAGATAGATAAACCTGCTTGCATCATGCGCTGCGATTTCAACGATATCTCTTTATCAAATTGTCCAAAAATCGGTCCGCACCGGGATCGGCCTTCATCCGTTCCGGCGATGCCTCGAACCAATCGAGTGTCCTCCTGATGCCGACCTTGTATGGTATCGTCGCCTGGAATCCCGGGACGAAACGCTT
>CAZGJP010000276.1:0-1147 GCA_964526605.1 uncultured Lentisphaera sp. | reverse complement strand
AACATTATGCGGACATTTTTTGGTTAGTAGGCCTGTAAACCGGGAAGAAAAGGTTTATATTTGTGTTGTCGAAAATCGCGCTGACGGCCTTGTCGCCGAGCAGGTTGCCCTCCATCCAGCCCCAGCCGCAGGTCTTGGCGAATTCGATTATGAAGTCGGAGCTGATATGCACGATATTCGCCTTCGCCCCGGCCGCCTCGGCGGTGGCCTCGTATATCTGGTTCCATGTCAGGATCTCGTCCGATGTGATGTGGAACGAATGCCCGAGCGCCTGTTGGTGGCCGAGAAGGCCGACAAAGCCCTTCGCGAAGTCCTCCGAATGCGTGATTGTCCACAGCGAAGTTCCGTCTCCGTGGACGACGACGGGCCTGCCTTCCTTCATCCTCCTGATGATTCCATAGTCGGTCCAGCCGCCGATCGCGAGCGGAATCACGGTGTCGTATGTGAGTGAAGGGCGGACAATGGTGACGGGAAATCCGTTTTTGCGATATTCGCAGTTGAGTCGCTCCTCGCAGGCGATCTTGTCCCGGGAGTATTCCCAGAACGGATTGCAGTGGGGTGTATCCTCCGTTAGTGTCGGTTGAGCCTGTGGTTTCTGATAGTGCGATTCGGAGCTGATGAAGATGTATTGCCTTGTCTTCCCGGAAAAGAGCCTGATGTCGCGCTCGACGTCGGCCGGCTTGAATGCTATCCAGTTGACCACGGCATCCCATTCATGCCCCTTGAGCTCCTTCGCCGCCTTCTTTTCATCCGAGATGTCAACAGTTATCTCCTTCGCTCCCTTGATCTTTACTTTGCGAGTCCCCCTGTTCAGGTTGAAAAGCTCGATTCCCCCGGCGAGAGCGAGGCGTCCGACAGCCGCGCTGATGTTGCCAGTCCCCCCTATGAACAGTACTTTCATTATGGAATCTCCTCGATTTTATTTGTTGTAGTCCCACCAATCTATCATGGCACCGATATGAATACCTCCTTGATTTTATCAAAATATGAGCCGATATTATGAACAAGGGAAATTTATCTTGTCTCGAGAACCATGAATACCAGTTCCAAAAATCTCCTGAAAGAATCGTGGAGGATCGTCGAGGAGTTCAAGGGAGGCCTCGGGAGATCGGAAGAGCGTCGTGTAGGGAAAGGGTGGTGTGGGGGG
>CAZGJP010000275.1:0-4021 GCA_964526605.1 uncultured Lentisphaera sp. | reverse complement strand
GTCACCGTGGGAACCTCGACCACGCCACCTAGCGCCGCCGTGCTGAAATCAATCGGCAGCTCGCAGATTATGTCCTGCCCGTCGCGCTTGAATATCTCGTGCGGATGCACATGGATTATCACGTAGAGGTCGCCTGCAGATCCTCCTCTGAGCCCACCCTCGCCCTCCCCGGCAACTCTCAACCGCGATCCGGTGTCCACCCCGGGCGGAATGTGTATCTTCAACGTCTTCTCGTTCCGGACAAGACCGCGGCCGGAACAGGTCGGACATGGCTTCTCCACAATCTGCCCCGAACCGCCGCAATGCCCGCAGGTCTGCCTCAGACTGAAGAAACCCTGCGATATGGATGTCTGCCCCCTGCCCCCGCATGACGGACAAGTCTTCCTGCCGCTACCTTTCGCACATCCCGAGCCGTTGCAGTCCTGACATGTCTCCATCCTGGGAATCCGGATTTTCTTTTCTGTGCCGAATACCGACTCCTCGAAATCTATCGAGAGGTCGAAGCGCAGATCGGAACCATCCGCAGGACCGTTCGAACTGCGTCTTGCCCTTCCCCCCGTGAACAACTCTTCGAATATGCTGCCGGCACCTCCCCCCCCATTCCCAAAGACCTCCCTGAATATGTCGAACGGATCGTGGAATTCGAAGCCGCCGTATCCGCCTCCACCTCCCCTGCCCGCCCTGGTGAACGCATCATGCCCGAACTGGTCGTATTGCGAGCGCTTCTGCGGATCGCTCAAAACCTCGTAGGCCTGCGAAAGCTCCTTGAACTTCTCCTCCGCACTTTTGTCACCGGGATTCTTGTCAGGATGGTATTTTATCGCCAGCTTCCTGTAGGCCTTCTTTATCTCGTCCTGGGACGCCCCCTTGGCGACACCCAGAATTTCATAGTATTCCCTGCTCTCGCTCATTCGGCTTCACCTCCGATTTCTTCGGCGGAAGATTCCCCGTCCGTTTTTTCCGCCCGCTCCTCCTCTCCAGGTCCGGAGCTCACGACCACAAGCGCGGGCTGTATCACCTTCTCCCCCATCTTGTATCCGCAACGCCATTGCTCAAGTATCTGGCCTTCGGGGAGATCCTCGGAGCTCCGCTGGTCCGCAGCCTCGTGCAGCGCCGGATCAAAGCTCTTTCCAAGCGCGTCGATCTTCTCCAGCCCCAGTTCGTCCAGCGCCCGGGAAAACTCGGACAGTATCATCTCAATGCCCTGATGAAGCACATCAAAGCTGTGCTTCTCGTCCGCAGCCTTCACCGCAAGCTGGAAATGGTCGTAGACCTTCAGAAATGGGAGTATGGCATCAATCCTCGCCATGGCCCTCGCATCCTGGATGTCCTTGTATGTCCTCTTGCGGAAGTTGTCCATATCCGCAAGACTCCTCAACAGCTTGTCCCTCTGCTCCGCAAGCTCCCTCTCGAGCGCCGCGAGCCTCTCGGCGTTGTGATCACTCGACGCCTCGGCGCCAGAAACCGGAGGTCCATCCTCCGCCCCAGTCGAAGCATCTGCGGCAGGAATATCCCCAACCCCGCCCCTGTCTTTCTTCTTGTCTTCGCCCATATGTCAATGTCCTTTTTTTTGTGAAATCATAAGGGAGGCGAACTATAGCGCACGAGATGGAAAAATCAAGACATGCTGCACGGAGTGGAGCAGTCATATCCTCCGCCAGTCTGCGAGTTTTGTCGCCAGCTTGGCGAGTGCGACATAGAGGCTCATGCCGGAATTACCCCCGCAGAAGCATACTCGGAGGAAAAATGTCGAAATGGCGAGCTTCAGGAATGAGTCGGACGTCAGCCAGCGCGAATTGATGCTTCCGCCCTCGGACAGGACTTGCGCGAAGGGTTGCGAATTTCGCGAGATGTATTTGAGACCTTCGCCGGTGATGGGCTGGACCATTCCTGCGGCGTTGCCGAATCTTGTCACAGCACCGTCCTGGGGAAGCAATGCCGGGTATAGCGGAATCACCCCCCCTCCCCTCGCAAGCACCTCCCCGTGCAGACGATAGTTCTCCTTGAATTTCCTCAACTTGGCCTCTATGCCCGGAAAGTCGGTCACGGAACCGGCCCCGATGTTGAGACGTCCGCCTGGCATGGGAAATATCCAGTAGTAGCCGTTCATCTTCCCGCTCTCGAATATGAACATCAGTGACTTCGGGTGGGGAGACTGCCCCTTGACTATCTCCACGGTCGCTATCGAATACGGCTCGAAAAATATATTCCTGCCCTTATGCCTGAATCCGTTGGAGAGGACAAGATGATTGAATGGGATCGTCTCCTTTGTCCCCTCGACGAGAAATTCCACCTTCTTCCCGCGGGGATCGTGCGAAAGATACTTCGCCCTTGCGAATTTCGCACCAAGGGAAATGGCTTTCTCGAACGAGGCCCGATCAAGCTCCCGCCTGTCAACTACAGTGTAGTCAATCTTCTTGTCGTAGAGCTGTCCGTCAAGGGAGAGTATGCCCCTCGTGCAATGCTCGTGCGGAATGTCGAGTCCGGCCCTGCGGAATGAGTCCATCTCGATTCCACCGGCACATTTCACGCGCGATCCGGGCTGCGCGAAATCGGCGATGAGCACGCCCCTGCCTTTCTTCAGCAGCTCAATCGCGAGCGAACTGCCTCCGAAGGAGCCACCGACAATGTGGAAATCATGTTGGCCATTCAATTCGTTCATTGAAATTGTGCAATTATCTCAGCCCAATTCACTTCTTGGCCTCGATGGCCTCCTTGACCTTCGCGATGATCTTCTCCTGAAGCTCGGGACGCTCGGCGAGGACGGCCTTCAACGCATCCCTCCCCTGCCCCAGCTGCTCGTTGGCAAACGAGAACCATGAGCCTCTCTTCTCGATCACCTGCATGTCCATCGCCACGTCGAGGACCGACCCGGCGTAGGATATTCCCTCGGAGTAGTTGATGTCGAACTCGGCCTGCCTGAACGGAGGGGCTAGCTTGTTCTTGACAACCTTGACCCTCGTCCTGTTCCCGGTGACAACCCCGTTGGCATCCTTTATCGGCGCGCTCCTGCGGATGTCGAGGCGGACCGAGCTGTAGAACTTTAGCGCGTTGCCCCCTGTGGTCGTCTCGGGATTTCCGAACATGACGCCTATCTTCTCGCGGATCTGATTCGTGAATATGCAGCATGTCTTGCTTCTGCTGACCGCGCCGGTGAGCTTCCTTAGCGCCTGCGACATCAGCCTCGCCTGGACCCCGATGAAGGAGTCGCCCATCTGTCCTTCGATTTCCGCGCGTGGAACAAGCGCGGCGACAGAGTCGATCACAATCACATCGACGGCGTTGCTACGGACAAGCGTGTCGGTGATGTTCAATGCATCCTCTCCGCAGTCCGGCTGGGAGATGAGAAGGGAGTCCAAGTCCACACCTATCTTCTTCGCATATTGCGGATCGAAGGCATGCTCGGCGTCTATCAGCGCACCAACCCCGCCCGATTTCTGTGCGTTCGCTATGATGTGCAGGCAGAGCGTGGTCTTCCCTGATGATTCCGGACCGTAAATCTCAACGATCCTGCCTCTGGGCACCCCGCCGATCCCGATCGCGATGTCAAGCGAGAAGGATCCCGTGGGGATGACAGGCACGTCGAAATGGAGCTTCTCGTCGCCCATCCTCATTATGGACCCCTTCCCGAATTCCTTCTCGATCTGGCCTATGGCCAGTGAAAGGTTCTTGTCCTTCTCCTTGTCCTTCGCCGCCGCAGCAGCGCCCTTCGCCGAACCGCTCTCGCTCATGATCTCCGCCTCCGAATGATTAGTTTAAATCGAATAAAATTCCGAGCAATCACCGACCCCGTTACCATTAGCATCGAATGAGCCCAATTCAATCGCGAATATATGGATTTCAGCCTGGATGAAGACTGGTCGTGGCGTAGCTCAGAGCACCAGAACGAAAGCCGATAGGCAATGGCGAACTCGTCCGGCGAAGCTCGAGTGAAGACAGACCTGTCCGGCGAAGCCATGGTGGCGGAGACGGATCGGGGCTCCTTGGTCCCGAAATTTCAGCCAGATAGCACTCTTCCCTT
>CAZGJP010000274.1:0-4036 GCA_964526605.1 uncultured Lentisphaera sp. | reverse complement strand
GTGAAGAACTTCTTCAACGACATTGGCATTCTTGAAGCTGATTTCAGCCGGCTTGTTCCCTTCGGCGACAGCCTCCTTTATGAATCCGGGATACATCTCCTTGAACTCGTGTCCCTCGCCGGCTATCGCCTCGGCGAGATTCTCCGCAGTGCCCTTGATCCCGCCCAGCACCCTCAGGTGCGCATGCGCATGCACCGTCTCCGCCTCCGCCGCCGCTCTGAACAGCTTCGCCACCTGCTTGAATCCGTCTGCATCAGCCTTCTTCGCAAACGCCAGATACTTCCTGTTCGCCTGACTTTCACCAGCAAACGCCGCCATCAGATTGTCCTTCGTCGCCATCGTCACTTCTCCTTTTTTTTGAGTTGAACTATTCTAATTTCCTTGAGCATCCCTTCTCAGCGCATTTCGCGCATCTCCCCCTTACCTCGACGTGAATCGATCTCGGGACTCCAACCTTGAACGCCTCCCGGGGGATCGCCAGATTGTCTATCTCAGGATCACTCATGTCAAGTATCGCCCCGCAGTCGACGCACACAAAATGATGGTGCTTGTCCCTCTTCGCGTCAAACTTCTGCCGGTCACCCCAGACTCCCACCATCGAAACAATCCCCTTCTCCTCGAACGTCCGCAAAGTCCGGTAAACCGTGTCGAAGGATATCGAGGGCATGCGCCTGCGCACCCTCGAATATATCCTCATGGCGTCGGGATGGTCGTCCGACCTCGCCAGCTCGCGGAATATCTCCAGCCGCTGATGCGTCAGCTTCAGCCCCCCCGACACGCAGGCATCCCTGAAAGCCTCAATCCTCGATTCCAGATCAATCGGTTTTCCTTTCGTCTTCATAATAATAACTACTATTTAATAATCATTTGTGAGATAAGATATACTGCATATAAAGCATGTCAAATGGAAAAAGAAAAAATCTTTGAATTGTCCGCTTCAGGTGCCATATTTGCTGAAATAACGGAGGTCTTTGATCATGAAGATGGATTTTTCGTTGAAAGCTTTGAGCCGGATTCCGCCCGCCGCCGCGATTTTCGCAGGTCTTGTCTTGCTATGGAGCTGCTCTACCGTCCCCTACACGGGCAGGTCGCAGTTCATGATGACATCGGTTTCGGAGGAGAACTCGCTCGGGGACCAGGCCTGGAGGGAGATTCTCTCCAAGGAGAGGGTCTCGAACGACGCGTTCTACAGCAACGTCCTGAAGGAATGCGGCACATATATTGCGAGAGTCGCGGACAGGCCCGACTTCAAGTGGGAGTTCAGGGTTCTTGAGAATCCCGAGGTGAACGCGTTCTGCCTGCCCGGCGGGAAGGTCGCCGTCTATACCGGCCTATTCAAGGCCTGCACGAACGAGGCGGAACTCTCTGCTGTCGTCGGACATGAAGTTGGACACGCGATCGCGCGCCACGGCGGAGAGCGCATGACCCAGCAGCTCGTCCAGCAGATCGGTGCCGAAGCCCTCAAAGTCGGCCTCGGAGGAGCCTCGAAGACTGAAGCATGGCTCACCGCCTACGCCGGCATATCAAGCCTCGGGGTGATTCTCCCCTACAGCAGAGTGCACGAATATGAGGCTGACAAGATTGGCATGATACTCATGGCGAAGGCCGGATACGATCCGAACGCGGCCCTCTCCTTCTGGGAGAAAATGGCATCGAAGGAAGGATCGCTATCCTCGTTGACCGAATTCCTCTCCACCCATCCCATGAGCTCGAACAGAATTGAAGAAATGAAGAAAGTCCTGCCCGAGGCGATGGAATACTACAGAAAGGCGCCGGTCAGACGCGGAACGGGAAGGCCTTTCTCCAGGTGAGAAGCTCTCTTCGACATCCAAAGGAGGAGGAGATGAAATGATAGATGTCAGATGCTCCAAATGCGGGATGAACTATTCTCTTGACGACGAGATGGCCGGACAGACCGCCGAATGCGAATGCGGCGCGGAAATCCTGGTTCGGACGGTGGGAGCCGGGACAACCCCTCCGCTCCCTCCTCCCCCTCCGTCCATGCCGGCATCCAGACCGACCGCATGCCCGAAATGCGGGGCGCAGGTCAAGCCCGATGCGGTCATATGCATCAACTGCGGGAACAATCTCAGGCTAGGCATCAATGTGAAGACTATAGCCAAGGCGAAAAAGGCCGGATCCTTCGGGCTCGCACTTGGAGTGGGGGCGGCGGCGGCGCTGCTGACAGGACTTCTCTGGGCAGGCATAGCCATAGGAATCAACATGGAGATCGGCTGGGTCGCCATCGGTGTGGGAGCCGTCACCGGATTCGCCGCGGTGATGTTCACCGAAGAGCGTAGCGTCAGACTAGGAATGGCCGCGGCCGCTCTCGCCATACTCGGACTGCTCGTGGGCAAGCTCGTGACGGCGAACTATTTTTACAACAAGGAGTTCAAGGCGATTGCAGAGGACGCCGAGGCGCTGGATGAATATGTCTTCTGGGGACTGGTCTACAACGGCGGCGCCACGGGAGAACTCGCGGAATGGCTCAAGAGCAACAATCCCGACGATGTAGAAATCCCCGAAAAGCTCCGGAATGAGCTCATGATGGAGGTGAAGAAGAAGATATCCGCGATGAGCCAGGAGGAGAAACGGGGCGCCACCGACGCAATGGTCGAGTCGTATCTTGGATCGGTGGGATATGCGTCGAGGGTGATCAGCTTCATGTCCCTCTGGGACATCCTATGGTTCTTCCTCGCAGTCGGAACGGCATGGAAGATTGGAAACGGGACGAACGACTGAGACAGGGAAGCAATTTCACGGATTATCACTGATGGAGCTAATACAATTAATAACAAGCAAATCCCTCCATTTTGGAGAGATTGAAGAGGGGCTGGAATGATATACTTCGAAAGAGGGTCGAAAGGGACTGAATTAACGGCGGAAGATCTGCGGGCGGGCTTGCATCAGGCGCTCGGCAAACTGGGAAAGAAAAAGAAGGTGCTTGCCATTCCCCCCGATTATACGCGATTTCCAAGCCGCGCCGGCGAACTTACCGAAATGACATGGGAATATTATGGCGACAAGCTGACTGATGTGCTTCCCGCGCTGGGGACACACAGTCCCATGACCGACCAGCAGATCAGCCACATGTTTGGCAGAACACCGCGTTCACTTTTCCGCGACCATGACTGGCGCAACGACGTGGTCACTCTGGGGACTGTTCCTGCGGAATTTGTCAAGAAGGTCTCTGGAGGAGCTGTGGATTACAGCTGGCCCGCCCAGGTCAACAAATTGCTCGTGGAGGGAGCTTTCGACCTAATCCTCTCGCTCGGGCAGGTCGTTCCCCACGAAGTGGTTGGAATGGCAAACTACAACAAGAATATCTTCGTAGGCACTGGCGGCTCCGAAGGTATCAACAAAAGCCATTTCATTGGTGCAGCCTACGGAATGGAGAAAATGATGGGGCGTGCGGATACCCCTGTGCGTAAAATCTTCAATTACGCCTCCGATCATTTCGCCGCTCATCTGCCAATTGTCTATGTGCAAACCGTCGTGGGACTGAACAAGCAGAGCGGCAAACTGCAAACATACGGACTCTTTATCGGCGACGATTTCAGCGTGTTCGACAAGGCTGCAAAACTGTCTTTGCAGGTCAATTTCGAAATGGTCGAAAAACCGCTGAAAAAGGTGATAGTCTGGCTCGACCCGTCGGAATTCAAACGCACCTGGCTTGGCAACAAAAGCATCTACAGAACCCGCATGGCGCTGGCCGACGGCGGCGACCTGATAGTGCTTGCCCCCGCTTTGGTCGAATTCGGCGAGGACAGGCAGATTGACAAGCTCATCCGCAAATATGGCTATTTCGGAACACCGAAAACATTGAAGCTGGTAAAGGAAAACAAAGACCTCCAAAACAATCTCGGAGCTGCAGCCCACTTGATACATGGTTCCTCAGAAGGACGCTTCAAAATCACATACTGCCCGGGAAAAGGTTAAAATAAAAACACCCCCCCCAAAAACAAAGGCGGGGGATACAATGGGCCCAAAAACAAAAAAAACCGGAAAATAAAAAAACAAAAAAAAAAAAAAAATT
>CAZGJP010000273.1:0-4047 GCA_964526605.1 uncultured Lentisphaera sp. | reverse complement strand
AGGGGCTTGCGCGCAGGCTGTCGGGCTCGAACTCGTATGTCTCCACGTTCTGCGAGGCGAATGCCAGTTCGGCGCCAAATAGGACTATGAGCCAGCTAGTCTGTATCCAGACCAGGAAGAAAGGCAGGGCGGCCAGGCTTCCGTATATCGCGTTGGACTTCGAGAGGGCGAACTGGCCGTTGATGTACGCGACCTGGACGGCTTGGTAGAATATACCCGCCACAAGCCCGGCGAAAATCGCAGGTCGCAGACGCACGGCCGTGTTCGGAAGGAACATGTAGAGGAAGGAGAACAGGAGCCATACCACGAGGAAGGGCATTGTCTTGACGGCCAGATTCACCGTGGTCAGGATCAGCCCGTAGAACTCGAAGAAGTCCGTGAGCCTCTTGAGATAGGTGGCCACCAGCACCGTGGCGCTTCCCGCCAGCGCGAGGAGGATGGGGCAGATCAGCATCAGCGCGAGATAGTCGCTGAACTTCCTCCCAATCGAACGACCCTCCTTCACCCCCCATATGTCGTTGAAGGAGCTTTCGATGTTCCCGAGTAGCTTTATCACCGTCCAGAGAAGCATGAGCACGCCTACGCCAGCCACGACTCCGCCATTGGCGTTGTCCAGCAGATTCCTGGAATACTCCAGGACGCGCTCCAAAACCTCCTCGTGCCCTTCGAAGTTCTGCGCAAGCTGCCTCTCGAGAAGGGATTCCATGCCAAACCCCTTCGCAACTCCAAAGGCCATGGCGACGACAGGGACAATGGACAGCAGCGTGAAGAATGTCAGTGCAGACGCGCGCAAGATGCACTTGTCCTCGTTGAAACCTCTCAGCGCCAGGATCAGCGTCCTGAGCTGGGTTATCATGAAGGACTTGCGCCTGTCCAACTTCCTTGTCGGTATCCGCCATATCCCGCTAGTCAGGAAATCGACTATTCTTCTCATGTTGGTTCCCTTCCTTAAATCAATTGCCCCGCCCGCCAGCTCTATCTCCGAAGGAGAGGGCGGGTAAACATCCTGTATCTTGCTCGCCAGCTCTCCTGCGGAGAGGGCGAGTAAATATCCTGCATCTTGTATCCCCGCTACGCCAGTTTCGCGCTGGTCTCCCTTGTTATCTCGTATTCGAGCTTCGCGCCCTTCTGGTATTTCCTTATCTCCTCGATCATGTATTGTCCCATCCTGCGGCATTCCGCGCCCATGCTTCCCGCGATGTGGGGAGACAGAACAACATTGGGCAATTCATATAGGGGGGAATCCTTCGGCGGCGGTTCCGGCCAAGTCACGTCGAGAACAGCGTGGATGTCCGGGCGCTTGCGCAGGACTTCAACCATGGCCGGCTCGTCAACGACGGCGCCGCGCGCGGTGTTTATGAAGGTCGAAGCAGCCTTCATCGTCTCGAAGTGTCTCCCCGTTATCATCTTCTCGGTCTCCTTCAGCCATGGCGTGTGGCAGCTTATCGCGTCGGAACGCCTGAAGAGCTCGTCGAGGCCGACGATTTCGCATCCGAGCCTGGAGGCGTCTTCGTCGGTGACGAAGGGGTCGTAGGCGATTATCTTCACGTCGAGAGTCTTCAGTTTCTCAACGACAAGCCTGCCGATCATTCCGAGGGAGACGAGGCCTACGGTTGACTTGTATGCCCCTGCGGGGGTTGGGAATTTTTTCTCCCCTCGCGACGACTTGTATCTGGCGCTTGCAGCCCAGAAATTCTTGAGGCTGAGGATTATCTCCGCGAAGGCCAATTCGGCAACTGGCACTGCGTTGGCGGCCCAGGCGCTGGCGACCCTGACGCCCATGCCCCACATCTCGTCCGTGGCGAAACCCTTGATGGAACCGGCTCCATAGAATATGAATTTGAGCGAAGGCAGAATCCCGAGCAGTTCCGGGGTCATGCGCGGCATGCCCCATCCGCCCACCACCACCTCGACTCCGGCCAGCTTCTCAAGGGGAGCCTTGTACACACTGTCCTTGTTGAGCTGTGGCAGGACGAAGTCGAGCAGTTCCGACAACTGGCGTCTCTCCTCCTGCCCATAGATCAAATCGTAGGATTTGTCGTCAAGAAGATATATCGCCTTCATAACACTCCCGTTGTAAATATTCACTGAACCCCGTCGTTCCTGAGACGTTACGAAGTTAACGTCTTCAGTGAATATTTACCTCTGGACGGAAATTCAGGCGAAGGAGGTATTCTAGCTCGAAAAGCCTGAAAAACAACTGCAGACAGGGCATGTATTCAACAAACTACGTCATTTTGCCGAATTGCACGCTCAGAGCAGGGATTCCGGATCCTCCAGCCGTTTCTTGAGGGCGTTCGCGAATTTCGCAGCATCGGAGCCGTCAACGACCCTGTGATCGGCGCTGACCGTCACCTTCATCATGTCGCGGATGACGATCTTCCCGTCCCGGGCCACGGGAGTCGGGATCGCCGACGACACCGCGAGAATCGCAGACTCTCCGGGATTGATTATCGCCGCGAAGTTCTCCACGTCGAGCATTCCCATGTTGGAGATGGTGAAAGTGCCGCCCTTCATCCTGTCCGGCGACAGTTTTCCAGCACGTGCAGCCTCGGCGAGTTCGGCCACTTCGGCGTGAATCTCGTCGAGAGCCTTCCTGTCGGCGTTGCGAATTACCGGCACGACAAGGCCGTTCTCGAGACTGACCGCCACGCCGATGTTGATCTTCGACTTGTATTTCGCGGTGACTCCATCGCAATCTGCGTTCATCATGGGGAATTCCCTTAGCGCCAGCGCGACGGCCTTGATGATGAAGTCGTTCACGCTGAGATTCTCGCCTTCACCCTTCAGCTTCTTCCTCAAGTCCAGCATATCGGCCACATCGATAGCCGTTGTCACATAGAAATGGGGTATGCTCTTCTTCGAGTCGGAAAGCCGCTTGGCTATTATCCTGCGCATCGTGGAGAGCTCCCTCGGCTTCTCCTTCGCGGCGTCCTTCACGTCCGAAAGGCTTATTCTTCCTCCCTCGCCAGTCCCCTCGATCTGGAATATGGTCAACCCCTCCTTCTTCGCAAGATTGAACGCCGAGGGAGTTATCTTCCTGCCGTGGTATCCGGAACTTTCGAGATAACGTCTCACGTCGTCCTCGGTCACGCGACCGCTCTCTCCGCCGCTACCGGGAACATCCCCGATGTCTATGAGATAGTCCTGGGCGAATTTTCTCGCACGAGGGCTCGGCTTCGGCTTGAACGCCGGAACCGACGGCGCAGGAGCGGTGGGGGCGGCCGGCGGTGCAGCCCCGGCCGATACGGCCGGCGCGACGGCTTTGGGAGCGGCCGGCTTCTGGACAGGAGCCGCCGCGGAGGACTTCTTCTCCGCCTTCGCAGCCTCGACCTTGATATCGGGCACGGCCTCTCCGGGATCGCCCAGGACCGCCGCAGTGCTCATCACCGGAACCTCGAGCCCCTCCGGAACGACTATCTTCAGGAGAGTTCCCTCGAACTGCGACTCGACCTCGAGCACCGCCTTGTCGGTCTCGACCTCGAAGAGGACGTCTCCCTTCTTGATCTTGTCGCCCTCCTTCACGCGCCATTTCTCGATCTTGACGGTCTCCTCGGACTGCCCCAGCTTGGGTATCGGAACCTTGGTAGCCATATTTTACTCCTATAAAAAAATCTCAATATCGAATATTCAACACCCAACATCGAAGTGAAATAAACGAACTACTTATTGCTCTTTTCTGCATCGTCTTGTCCCTTTGAATATTGAGAGTTCAATATTCGATATTGATAATTTCTATTGTTCAATCCTTCCCTTTCTCCGATTCAGACAAGCCTTCTGGCCGCCTTCACAATGTCATCCACACTCGGCAGGTATGCCTTCTCGAGACTGTATGCCTGTGGTGCGATGCCGTTTTTCGCTCCGATTTTCAAGACTGGCGCGTCGAGATGGTCAAAGCATTTCTCGACTATTCCGGAGACTATCTCGCCGGTGTAGCTTCCAATGTCGACGCACTGGCTAACGACGAGTGCGCGTCCAGTCTTCTTGACGGACTCGACCACGGTGGTCCAGTCGAAGGGCACAAGAGTGCGCGGGTCTATTATCTCG
>CAZGJP010000272.1:3817-4093 GCA_964526605.1 uncultured Lentisphaera sp. | reverse complement strand
GCCGTGAACCACCTCGTCGTGGCTGAGCGGAAGTATGAAGTTCTCGCTGAAGGCGTACCAGAGGGAGAATGTAAGCTTGTCGTGGTGATATTTCCTGAACACCGGGTCCTTGGAGAAATACTCGAGAGTGTCGTGCATCCATCCCATGTTCCATTTGCATGTGTAGCCAAGTCCTCCGAGATAGGACGGACGTGTCACGCCCGCCCATGCGGTGGACTCCTCGGCGATCATCAGCGTGCCTGGAAAGAGCTCGTGGGTCAGCTCGTTCAGCCGCTT
>CAZGJP010000272.1:0-3807 GCA_964526605.1 uncultured Lentisphaera sp. | reverse complement strand
CCTATGTTCTCGTTCCCGCCGTATTCGTTGCGCACCCAGTTTCCGCTCTTCCTCGAATAATCCAGATACAGCATCGATGCGACCGCGTCAACCCTGAGGCCGTCGACATGGAAGACATCCAGCCAGTAGAGGGCGTTGCCAACGAGGAAGTTTCTCACCTCGTTGCGTCCGTAGTTGAAGATGTACGTGCCCCAGTCCTCGTGCTCGCCCTGCCTCGGATCGAGATGCTCATAGAGCGCAGTCCCGTCGAAACGCCCAAGCGAGAAGTCGTCCTTCGGGAAATGCGCCGGAACCCAGTCCACGAAAACCCCTATTCCCCTGCCGTGCATGTAGTCAACGAAATACGCGAAATCCTCCGGCGACCCGTATCTCGAGGTCGGAGCGTAATATCCTGTGACCTGGTAGCCCCAGGACTGGTCGAACGGGTGCTCCATCACGGGGAGAAGCTCGACATGCGTGTATCCCATGTCTATCACATAGTCCGCAAGCGCATGTGCGATGTCTCTGTAGTTGTGCAGGTCGTCCTCGTTGGCAGGGTCGAGCTCCTTGAGCCCGGGTCCGCGCCATGAACCGATATGCACCTCGTAGATGTTCATCGGCTCCTTGAGGTGGTTCCTCCCCGCCCTGCTCTCCATCCACGCCGAATCGCTCCACTGGTGCTGGAGCCTGGAAACCTTCGCGGCCGTCCTCGGCCTGAGCTCGGTCCAGAACGCATAGGGATCCTGCTTGAGTATTATCGCCCCGCTCTTGGTCCTTATCTCGAACTTGTAAATCGTCCCCTCCACGACTCCTGGAATGAAAATCTCCCATATCCCCGAACTTCCAAGCAGCCTCATCGCATGCCTTCTGCCATCCCAGAGATTGAACTCCCCGACCACCGAAACCCTCTCCGCGTTCGGCGCCCAGACAGTGAAAAGCGTGCCGGAAACATCCCCGTATTGGCGGACGTGCGCGCCCATGATGTCGAAAATCCGCCTGTGCTCCCCCTCGTTGAAGAGATGCTCGTCAACGCTGCCAAGACCCGGCAGAAAACAGTATGGGTCGGCTCCACGGCAAGACTTGCCGTCCTTGTAGAAACGCTCAAGCTCGTATTTGAAAATCCTCTCCCTTCCCTCGACTACGACGGAGAAAAGCCCTGACTCGTGGACCTTCTCCATAGGGAAAATCTCCACGCGCTCCATGTCTATAAGGTTGATCTTCTCCGCATCGGGATCGAAAGCCCTGGCGACAACGGAAGAGGACGAACCATCATGTCGCATGCCCAGCACGGAATGCGGATTGCTGTGCCTGATTTCCAGAAGCCGAGTCAGATCGTCCTGGGAGGGAAGCAGATTTTTTGGCATGGGCATACCTGCGGATTTGATTTTGATTGTACATGAATATACATCCGCTGGCGGTCTCCGCAAGCTCTCTTCCCGAAGAATGGTCGAAACGGCACCAGCCGGTTCTTTCTCCGGAGGAGAACGGGCAAGCGCCGCCGCCGTCCGCTATCGGCGCGATGCGGCGATATCATTGGAATCGGGGTAAACTCTGGGCGCGCCCTGCCAAAAAAAACGAAAACGGCTCTCTCGCGTGAGCGACGTTGTCGCAACCGAGCGAGGCCACGTTGCCAGCCGCGTTGCGGAGATCACGCGGCCGTGTCCAACTCGGCTCACGTGGCGCGACCCACGTCGGGCATTAGGGACACACTGTTGACATTGCCGCAAAAGAAGCTATTTTCTCGGCCCAAAACAAGGGAGACCGGACATGAAGATGGCCTGGGACGAAACTTTGTCTGTCGGCAACGCCATGATCGATGAAGAGCACAAGACGCTGATACGGAAGATCAACGACGTGTCGGAGGCCATATCGAAGGGCATGGGCGAGGCTCAGGTGGCGCAGACGATTGAATTTCTCAGAGGCTATTCCCTTGAGCATTTCGCCGCCGAAGAGAAACTCATGGACGAGAAGAAATATCCTGCGATGCCGGAGCACAAGGCCAGACACGCCGATTTTATCTCGACCATAGACAACATCGAGCGGGACTTCCGCGAGGACGGCGCGACCAAGGAACTCGCCGCGGACATCAGCAATCTCCTTTCGAACTGGCTGAAGAAACACATCAGGAGCACGGACAGCAAGCTGGCGGCATTCTGCAAGTGAACGGATAAACTCCGAACGGAATGTCCCGGATCGACGGACCAAATGAACAATCGCCGCAACATGATGCTCGTCCTCATTCTCGCCATCCTGGCGGCGGCATCCTTTTTCTCCCTCGCATCGGGAACATACAGGATTCCGGCGGGGAGGCTCTTCGAGATAATCCGCGGCAACGGGACCGCCCCCGAGAACAACGTCTTCTTCGGAATGCGCCTGCCGAGGTTAATTCTAGGACTTGCCGTCGGCGGGGCGCTTTCACTGGCAGGGGTTCTCCTCCAGGCGATATTCAGGAATCCCCTGGTCGAGCCATACACGATCGGCATATCCGGCGGGGCGTCGTTCGCCGTCTGCCTCGCCGTCTCGATGGGACTTGTCGGAATCCTCGGCCCCTTCTCGGTCTATCTTGCAGGATTCGTCGGGGCGGGCGCGGTGATGCTGATACTATACTCCCTCAATTCGCGCGGCCGCATCAGGAACATATCCACACTGCTGCTCTCGGGCATCATGGCGGGCTTCGTCTTCTCCTCCCTCATAATGCTCGTGCTGGCCTTCTCCAAGGCGGAGGATGCCCACGGAATACTCTTCTGGCTCATGGGTTCCCTCGATCATTCCACCCTGAAACTCTCCCTCTCCGCCCTGGGGATTTCGCTGCTATGCCTCTGCTCCGCGCTTGTCTTCTTCAGCGATCTCGACGCCCTCCTGCTCGGCGAAGAGCAGGCCGCGCATCTGGGAATTGACGTCCCCCGGGCGCAGTTCAGATTCTTCCTGCTCGCCGCCATCCTCACAGCCGTGGCCGTCTCGCTGAGCGGAATAATCGGATTCGTCGGTCTTGCGATCCCCATCGTGGCAAGAAGGATCATTGGCAACAGCCATCGCCATCTCCTTCCCGGCGCCTTCCTGGCCGGAGCCGCCTTTCTCTCCCTCTGCGACCTCGTCGCCAGGACACTGATAGCCCCGCGCGAACTGCCAGTCGGCGTCATAACCGGCCTCGTCGGCGGGAGCATGTTCATATGGACGCTTCTCCATGCGGGAGGCAGGAAGAATGTCTGACGCCATCCTCAAGCTGAAGAACCTCTCCTGCGGATACGCGAAGGGTTTCTCGTTGGAAGGCGTTTCGCTCGAAATCTCCAGCGGGAAGGTCTGCGGTATAATCGGCCCCAACGGATCGGGCAAGACCACCATACTGAGAGCCGCCACCGGAGTCCTGCCGATGAAATCCGGCTCCGTCGAATTCGACGGACGGGACATCGGGACGATGTCCCTGATGGAAAGGGCCAAAAGCATCGCCGTCGTGATGCAGGAGTCGAGCTCGCCATTCGAGATGAACGTCCTTGAATACGTCATGCTGGGCAGAATCCCGCACAATAAGGGCGCATGGTTCGCGGACTCCTCCGGGGATGCCGCCATGGCGCGGAAGATGCTCGACACCTGCGGAGCCGCGAATTTCGCAAGCAGAAACCTCGACGAACTGAGCGGAGGGGAAAGACAGCTTGTGCACATCTCAAGGGCGCTCGCCCAGGAGCCGAGGATGCTCCTCCTCGACGAACCGACCAACCACCTCGACCTCTCCCACCAGCACCAGATCATGTCGCTGGCCAAAAGCCTCTCGGAGGACAAGGACATCGCCGTCGGAGTCGTCCTGCACGACCTGAATCTGGCGGCGAGATT
>CAZGJP010000271.1:0-4100 GCA_964526605.1 uncultured Lentisphaera sp. | reverse complement strand
ATCCCTCGTCGAAGACCTGAGAGTTTCAAAGAGAGGCGGCAAGGTCTCCGCATCGTCCGGATCACCCAGAAAAGGCAAGACTGTCGTCTTCCACACGTCCCAGATCAAGGGCGTTGCGCCCACGGGCCCGATGACAACTTCATCAACCCAGGGCATAAGCACATCAAGTTCCAAGCTGAACCTCGGAACCCAGACCGCCAGTTCAAAGATCGACACCGGGGCCATGAGACGGGCGCAGGAGAAGAAGGCCCGGGTCCAGTTCATCCTGATGATAGCGGCCTGCGTGCTCGCCCTCGCCGGCGCCGGGATATATGCGGTTTGGAAGAACAGCCAGAAACAGCCCGAACCACCGCCGACGACGAAGAAACCCACGGCTCCCGTCGTCCCGAAGCCGCCACCGGAACCGAAGGAGCCTGACAACACCGGATATACCGAGACAGTCGCCAAGATCCTCGACTTCGCCAGGCAGAATCCGGACATGAGATCGGACATCCTATCGAAGTGCGACAGCTTCCTGGCATCGGCGCAGCCGCCGAAATACAAGTGCGAACGCGAGGCGCTGAAGGCCCTGCTCGCCGTTTTCATCCCGCTCGACGAGAAGTTCAGACTCGCCGACGCGAGGCAGAAGGAGCGCGACTCATACATGGCGGCAATACAGAGGAAGCTCGACGAGGAGAGGAAAAAGAAGCTCGAAGAGGAGGAGAAGAGGAAGATTCAGCGCAAGGAGGAGGAAATCGCGCGCCTGCAGAAGGAGCGCGAGGAGCAGGCGAAACGCAAGATGGCGGAATACGCCAAGACCTTGGACAAGAAGAAGGACGATCTGAGGGCGAAGGCCCTCTCCATCTCCTCCGAGAACGGCGACCTAAAGGGCGCGGCCACAGCCTTCGACAGCGCCAGGAGCGAACCGGATTCGGTCGATGTGGACATGAAAGAGATGGCCAGGGAATTCACCCGCTGGGCCGACGCGCAGAAAACGCAGATGGACAAGGCCGCCAAATTCTACGAGTCCGCCGCCAACAGGAACGACGCCGCGATCAGGACAAGCATCGAAATCCGGCCCGGAGCCTTCGGAACAGTCCGAATGATCAAGAACGGCGAGGTATTCATCGAGACATCCTCCAAAAAAGTGGAGAAGAACACGCTGACCAAGCTTCCTCCCTCCCAATACAGGAAGCTATGCCAGAAAATATCCCCCGATGGCAACGATGGCCCATATCTGCTGGCTCTCTTCGCCGGCAACTTCGAGGCGCTGAGCCAGTTCGACGTCGCAAAGGACCTCAAGGAATTCGCCGACCAGTATCTCAAGGCCTTCATAAGGGCCAAACACATCGAGGCCACGGCACAGCCGGAAGGGGCGGCAAGGGACAAGGCGGTGAACGAAGTCAAGGCGAAATACGGAAAGCTCCCCCAATACAAAGAAGCCCTCGACGGAACTGGACAATGAAGATACTGCATTTCTCCGACTCCCATGCGGGAGCCCCGGCGGAAGAATGGAGCGCGTATCTGGACAAACGCTGGGTCGGCATCTTCAACTATTGGTTCAGACGCAGGTTCCAGCACAACCAGAAAGTCCTCTCGAAAGCCGTCTCCATGATGCTGGAATCCGGCGCCGACCTATTCATATGCTCCGGAGACATCACATCCACGGGGCAGCCCTCCGAATTCAAGATCGCGCTCGACATACTCCGTCCGCTCGCGGAGACGCGGAAGCTCCTCTACATCCCGGGCAACCACGACTTCTACGTCTTCGACACAAAATGCAACGCCGCGATGAGAGACGCCTTCGCCGAGCTGAATGGCGGAAGATTCTCCATCTCCGACCTCCCGATCAGGATACCATTCCCCGAATGCGACATCATCGCCGTCAACGAAAGCTGGCCCAGCAATCTCATATCGTCATGCGGCTATCTCATGAAAAGGGATTCCGACGCTATCGCACGCATGGTCGAGACAA
The DNA here is from genome assembly GCA_964526605.1 of uncultured Lentisphaera sp. GTDB lineage: Bacteria > Verrucomicrobiota > Lentisphaeria > Victivallales > GWF2-50-93 > DYMC01. The sequence continues at coordinate 2,146 of CAZGJP010000271.1, read as the reverse complement.
AGACAAGGCCCGTAATCCTCGCCGGCCACTACCCCCTGATCGAGGAGAAGCCAATAATGCGCATCCGCCACAGGCTATGGGGGCAGGAGAAACTCCTCGACATGCTGCGCCGCGGCGCGATTGACATCTCCCTGTGCGGCCACGTCCACAAACCATATTCGATCGGCACCGGAGAAGGAGGAAGAGGCGAATACTGCGCCGGATCAGTCACAAAGATGGCCGTGCTCTCGGAGTTCACCTACGACCCGGCCAAGGACGTCTTCGCCCACAGGACCATCAAGTTCGGCGGAAATGTCTAGTGCCATGCAACTCTTAAATTTTCGGCAAGACAAGGCGTATTTTGGGATGGATTCGGACTTGGAGGATGAAGGGCGATGCCGAGCCATCGTCCGAATCCTCCGGGGCCAAATACGCCCGAAAGATGCCATGCCCCGCAGGATTCAGTTCTCCGCAAAGTAGTTCGGGGCGTCCTTTATTATCTTTATGTCGTGCGGATGCGCCTCGCGCAATCCCGCGGAACTCACCTTCACGAACTCGGCGTTCCGCCTCAGATCGGACACGGTCCTGGCACCGCAATATCCCATCGTGTAGCGAAGACCGCCCACGAACTGGTGTATCACGTCCGCGACAGCCCCGCGGAAAAGAACAAGCCCCTCTATACCCTGCGGCACGAGTTGTTTCTCGTCGGATACATCCCTTTGCCCGTATCTCTCCCGGCTGCCCTTCGAGCCCTTCATCGCCTCCAGACTTCCCATGCCCCTGTAGACCACGTATGTGCGCCCTTGGTGGATGATCTTCTCCCCCGGGCTCTCCTGCGTCCCGGCAAGCATCGAACCCATCATGAGGGATGAAGCGCCGACAGCCAAGCCCTTGCCTATGTCGCCAGACTGCTTGACACCGCCATCGGCGATTATCGGAACCTCGTCGCCAACCGCCTTCGCCACATTGTATATCGCCGTCAGCTGGGGCGTCCCCACCCCGGCCACGACGCGCGTCGTGCATATCGAGCCGGGGCCGATGCCAACCTTCACCGCATCCGCTCCAGCGTCGACAAGAGCCCTGCCTGCCTCCCCAGTCGCTATGTTCCCGGCAACGACATCAACGGAATCCCCGTATCTGGCCTTGAGCATCTTCACTGTTTCTATCACGCCTTTCGTGTGGCCGTGGGCCGTGTCTATGACAAGGGCGTCGACCTTCGCCTTGAAAAGCTCCTCAGCCCTCTCCTCGTCGTGCGGCGATATCGCCGCCGCCACCCTCAGCCTGTGCTCCTTGTCCCTGTTGTAGTATGGCTCGATGTTCTCGATCAGCGTCTTCACGTCGTGGAAGCTGTAAAGCCCGGTCAGCTTCCCGTTCTTGTCGACAATCGGAAGCTTGCCCACCTTGTTCTTCACCATTATCTTGAACGCCTCGACCAGCGTCGTGTTCTCCGGAGCGGTGACCAGATTTCCAGCCATTATCTCCGAAAGCCTGATGCTGTAGTCCGACAGAAACTTGATGTCGCGGGAGGTTATTATGCCCTTCAGCATCCCGCCGGCATCCACTATGGGAAAACCCGAAAACGAATAGTTGTTCCTCTCCTTTATCTCGAGCATCTGCGAAACCGTCTGCTCCGGATGGAACACGACAGGCTCGCTTATCAGGCCGTTGAGATAGTGCTTCACCGTCCTGACCTCCTCGGCCTGCCTGTCAACACTCAGATTCTTGTGTATCACACCGACTCCCCCGATCGTCGCCATCGCTATCGCCATCTTCGACTCGGTCACGGTGTCCATCGCCGCGCTCGCAAAAGGCACGTAGAGGTTTATCCTGCGCGAGAACCTGCTCGACACGTCCGCCTGCTCGGGAAGAATGTCGGAATATTTCACCACAAGGGACACGTCGTCGAACGTCAACCCCTCGAACCTGTAGAACTCCATCACCCTGGATATGTCTTCGTTCAGCATTTCAGTCCGCTCCCCTTCGCGTTTTGGCTCCATAAATTACCATGCCAACAGCAAATGTCAAACACCATGCCTCTTGAAAAAAAAAAGCCATGGGCTATTTTCAACCCCTGCGAACCAAAAAAGGACAACACATGAAATACGGACAATTCGACGACAAGAACAGGGAAAACGTGATAAAGAGGCCGGACACCCCGCTCCCCTGG
>CAZGJP010000270.1:0-4115 GCA_964526605.1 uncultured Lentisphaera sp. | reverse complement strand
TGGTCATTGGATGTTGAGCATTGGATATTGAACATTGGATGTTGGTCATTGGATATTGGTCATTGGATATTGGTCATTGGATATTGGTCATTGGATGTTGGTCATTGGATGTTGAAGGGGCTTGAATGAGCGTATTAAGAGACAAAATCATGTCATCATCTGGGAACGCCCGCGAGGCGCGCTTGAGGCGCCGTATCGCATCGAGGCTTTCCGGCGACTCCGCCTCTGCCTATCTCGAGTTTGCGATGTCCTTTCCTCTGCTGCTCGGTCTTTCGCTGTTCATTGTCGAGATGTGCATGTTCTGGGATGCCGCGGTGATGGCCAATCATGCCGCCTTCGCGATATCCAGGATCGCCAAGGTGCACTACAACCAGAGTGCGGTTACCAGTGATGACAATCCTTATCCTCAGGTCGGGCTTGCCGGGAAGAACTATGATGCGGACAAGGTGGTGCTGGCGATGTTCATGATGACGAGCACCTATTCATGGTTCGGGCAGAAGAGCGAGATCAACATGGACTTCTACGACTACTTCAAGATAAGCGGTCCTCTGTTCAGCTTCAGTTGCGGGGACGATCCGAGTATATTCCAGAAGATTCTTCTCGCCCTGATCAAGGCCATCGCCAATCCGATAGAGGAGAAGATGAGGGATTTCATAAACAACGAGATCGGAAAGCTCCTAGACTTGATCTTCGGATCCTCATACAAGGATCAGATGAATGCACGCTTCAGCATGGCCATGCAGAGGGCTCTCATGGATGGAACTGTAAAGACGGACATTGTCCCCATGGCCGGCCCGGTGAAGTTCCCATCAGATGACGCCGACTCGGACTGCTGCGAGGATCCGGAGGCGGCGAAGGTCTCCATAAGCTATCCGCTCTTCAAAGGCGGTTGGCTCTACACCTTCTTCATGTTCTGGAAGGCGGACAACGACAAGGATGTCGACGCCGTCAGGGTCACATCGAGATGGAGCGTCTTCGTGGAGCCGGACAGGTATCTGAAGGGGTATTTCGCGAACGACGACGGGACGTCGGACCTTGATCCTGACGAGATGAGGAGGGAGGCCGAGAAGCGCGCCAAGAAGATCATAGACGACGCTTCGACCATCATAGACGACTGGGAGAAGGCGGTGATCGCGAGGGAGGCTGTCGAGGCGAAATACGGGGGCCGCGACAAGGCGGCAGGCAAGCAGGACTACAAGGACGCATGCGTCACGGAAGCCAATCTCTGGGCGCAGATAGTGCAGAAGTGCAACGACTACATGAAGCTCCTGAATATTGATCCCCACAAGGGGATGGGCATGTGCGGAGACAAGAGCGACGATCCCGGACGCTGCACCGTGAACCCGACCGCGTTCACGCAGTGCGCGAGGGCGGAGAATGCCAAGCTTTCCTACTGCGACAAGATATCCAGGAGGATAGTCAAGATATCGAAGGACCACGGGCTCTTCGTGCCGGGGCCATTCCCGCATTACGTGGACTACGGGACCGCGTATCCGGGGCATGACCACAATCACGTCTACTACACATGGAAGGCCTGCTGGGCGGTCCCCCCATGGTGCAAGGAATGGCATGACTGCCCGAGGCAGTATTTCTGCGATCAACCATAGCAATTGGCGGAAGACATGAAAGGGATATGCTGGGGAAAATATTGGAGAAGGATTGAGGGCGAGCGTGGCGTCGCGCTCTACTACACTGTGATAATCACCTTCTTCATAGTCTCGATACTCTCGGTCATATACGACGTCTCGAAATTCTCCCACAGGAAGATGATAGCCCAGAACGCGGCCGACGCGGCCTCCCTCGAAATAGCCGTGTGGCAGTGCAGGGGCCTGAACCTCGTCCAGAACATAAACACCGAGATTTACGAGACCGATGAAGTCCTCGCAATAGTCTATGGAATAGCCGGCGCCATGACGGGTGTCGGGAAGATCCTCGAGGCGACGGTGATCCTCTTCGAGGCCGGATACGCCGTGGAGCAGGCGGCATATTACATCGCGAAGGCCGCATACTACGTGCACAAGGTCATTGTGGACTATTTCCTCGAGAACATGAGGGCATTCTATGCGAAGGGCTCCATGCTCATGGGCTTCGTGGGAGCAAACGAGGCGGCCCGCTACAACGGCGCGTCGGCCGTCTTCCCGTGGCACATGGACGAATCAGGGGGCGGCGACTTCTTCGGCCAGATAAAGAAGTTCATAGCGAGAGTGGTCAATACCTTCGGAAACATCTATTATTTCCCGTTGACGCTGGGCTGGACGCTACCAGTCCAGGAGGAGGACGACGATGTTCCTCTTCCAATCAACATCCAGAATCCGGGAGGGGCCGCCGGCGCCGGCTACATAGCCCTCATGGTGCTCTTGAGGAGCAACACGCCCATGCTGACCGATCCTGACATGGAGAAGAATCTCTGCTGGAAGGACGCTCCCTACAGGTCGAAGGAGAAGGACAAGGACAAGCTCGGCCTCCAACCGATAATATGCGCGGCCTTCGTTTCCACTTCCGACATAGGATATGCCTCGAAGTATCTGCTGGGCGGATCCGATTCCGACTACAAGAATCTTCCTGCCATAGCATACTCCGTGGCCCAGGCGCAGGGGGGGAACGTCACGATGAAGACGGTCGACGGCCATCCTTTCAGGCCGAAGCACTATGGGGTCGGCGCCGACGCGTTCCTGGTCTCTATGGACAACATGTTCAAGAATCCCTCGTACGAGAAGGGCGGGATAACCGTGACTCTGAATATAAAGGATTACGTAAACAAGATTTTCATGCATTGATGAAAAACGCATGACGCGTTTTGCATATCTGGAAAGACGGGTGCTTCATGGGACCGCGAAAAAGAACATTGCTTGGCGACCGCAGGGGCGCGGTGATACTGGAGACCGCCCTGGTGATGCCGATATTCATGCTTCTGCTCTGCTTCTGCATGGACATACCGAGGATAATCTGTCTCCGTCAGAGGGCGTGCGGGGCGCAGAGGTTCATATCCGAGATCAGGGCCAGGAACAATGGAGCCGTTACAGCGGACGTGAAGAATGTGAAGAAGTATTTTTTTGACGACAACCTCGCTTCGAATGTCTCCGTTTCAGTTGACACGTCGAGCGACAGGAAGACTCTGATCTCGGATGTCGCCGACATAGAGAACTGGCTTCAGAGCGACATATGGAGGTTCTTCACCGACGTCCTGAAGTTTCTGGGAAGCATAATCACAGGGGGCAACCTCCAGCCTTATTTCTTCAACGTCTTCGAGGCGGACAAGCTGTATTCCGCATCCGCGACGGTCAATGCTCCCACCATCCTGCCTCCAGCGGCATATAATGAATTTGCCTCGGTCTCGGCTCCAACCACCCAGATAAAGACGGGCTATTTCTGCTATTCTCCCTCGATGGACTCCTGCAAATACACCGGAGAGTCGTTCATAGCAAAGCTCATAGACTGGATCAACCATCTATGAAACATGGGTGGAAAAAGCAGATCGGCCGCGCGGCGCAAGCCCCAGGGAAGACCGCTCCCCAATGGCGGCCGGCATGGCTTGCAACCGCGGCGAGGCTGGCAGGCATATTCCTCCTCAGCGCGGCTGTGACCGCCTTCGGGATAAATCACTTCAGGATCGCCGGAGAGCGGGATAGGGCCGCTGCGATTTTCGCAGGCCAAATCCCGGTCGAAATCATGCGAGAAGGAGGTCCCGGGGAGTCCGAGATGAACGTTGGCGGGGTGCGCTTCGACATACACAGGGAAATTCGGCAGAACAGCAAGGAATATGTGATGAGGGCCATTTCCAACGACAGCGCAGCCTCGGGCGCCAAGAGAGTGGAGGTGGATCCGGCCAAACTCCGGATGCCCGGCCGCATCGCGGCGTCTTCCGAATTCGTCTGCTTTGTCACAAAGGACGAGAAGATAAGGGGCTATCTCCTAAACCAGCAGGTGGATTCGACCAGGGTCACTTCGGTGGAGGTCCCGCTTAAGGAGCTCAAGAGACTTGAAAAGGGACGTTCAAGGGTGGATCCATCGGATGTCAGACCCGACTTCCTGCAGTTGATGCCATGCGAGCCGGAATTCTATCTCAAGAACGACAAGGGCAGCGGAATGGGTATTTATTCGTGCCGCGGCACTTC
>CAZGJP010000269.1:0-4117 GCA_964526605.1 uncultured Lentisphaera sp. | reverse complement strand
TGAGTCTCATGTTTGCTCCTCGTCCTTCACTTTATGGTCAAGACGACCTTGCCGGTGTTTTCATTTCTTTCGAGAATAGCATGGGCCTCGGCGGCCTTGGCTACAGGCATGATCCTGTGGATCAGCGGCCTGACTGCCCGGGACTCGAGTGCGGGCCACAGCCTGGCGACCAGATCCCGGAGAATTTTCCCTTTCATTTCGTTGGTTCGGCTGCGCAGTGTGCTTCCTATCAGGCGCAAACCTCTCTGCAGGAGCGGTCTAAGCGCGATCCGGGTATCTTCGCCGCCAAGCGTGGCGATAAGTATCCAGCGTCCTCCAACGGCGAGTTTCCCTATGTTGTTTCCCAGGTCGGCGCCACCGACGCAGTCCATGGCGATGTCAACGGGGTTCCTGTCGAGGACTTCTCCCAGATTTCCGGTTCTTCTGTTCACCACGATGTCGGCTCCTAGGCGGCGCACCGTCTCGGCCTTGTCCTCGGACCCGACGGTTGTGACGACTTTTGCGCCGAAGGTCTTGGCGAGCTGGATGGCGGCTATTCCAAGTCCGCTGGCGCCTGCCTGGATCAGGACAGTGTCGCCCGATTTCATTCCGCCTTCGACGCACAGGTTGAGGTATGAGGTTGCGAAGGCCTCCGGCAATGCGGCGGCCTCGGCCATTGACAATCCGCGTGGAAGCGGCATGATCAATTCCTCCGGGACTGCCACCTTCTCGGCGTATCCTCCTCCTCCGAGAAGTGCACAGACCTCGTCGCCTTTTTTCCATCGGCTTCCGGAGGGGGCTTCGGCGATGGTTCCCGAGACTTCCAGCCCCATCCATTCCGGCCAGCCGGGGGGGGATGGATATTTGCCGGCCCGCTGAAGCAGATCGGCCCGGTTCAAGGCCGTGGAGTGGATTTCGAGCAGAACCTGTCCCGCGGCCGGCGCCGGATCCGGAACCTCGCTCCATACGAAATTTCTCTTCTTGTCGATCAACATTGCATGCACGGCGAATCACCTCGATTTCATGGATTATATCCGGATGCCAGCAGCAGGGATTCCTGGACGAGACGCTCGTGGCCGTATCCGAAAGGATTTTTCATCTCTCCTCTGACTATCTGGGCGAACTCCTTCAATTGCGCGGCGTATCTGTCGCCCATCGCGCCGCAGTCCACCGAATGCGTTCCGGCGGGGAAGCCTTCGACGGCGTCCTTCAGCGTGAGCCTTGCCCGCAGATGATCGCTGTGATAGCGGTCCCATGGCGGCTCCAGCGGGCATATTTCGACCGTCCCTCTCGTCCCGCAAACGATGAGCCTGCGATGCTTCATGCCGTCCACCTCCTCCACCGAAACCCTGATCGTGGCAGTGGCGCGTTCGTATTCCAGGACGGCCAGGCCGTTGTCCACCAGTCCATCCGTACGCGTCCGTTTCATGAAGGGGATGATCCTTTCGGGACGCCCCATCATAGTCACCACCACGTCCACGAGGTATCCGGCGAAGATGTACATTGCACCGCCCTTGAACTGGCCCAGCCATGCGCGGTAGTCCTTGTTGTCCCCGTCGTATCGGCTCATTGAGGCGTGTATCTCGAATATGTCGCCGAGCCAGCCGGATTTCACGGCGCCGACGGCGAAGCGTATGGCCGGATTGTAGCGATAGGCATACGCGAGCTGGATGGCCAGGCCTCGTCTCTCGCAGATGTCCAGTAGCTCTTTGAATTCGGGGAGCGACTCTCCGCCGGGTTTGTCCAGATGGATATGCAGCCCGCGTTCCGCGCATCGTTGCGCTGTGGGGACAAGGTCGAATCCATCAGTTTCGACGGCCACGGCATCGAGACCTGGGACTCGAAGCAGGTTCTCTTCGCTCATCCAGCACAGTCCCTTGTAGCATTCGAGGCCGCCCCGTTTCTCCATCCATGCCGGGTTTGATTCGACGACTCCGACGATTTCGAAGACATCCTCAAGCTTTCGTAGGGATTCCATGTTCCCCTGGGCGTGGTTGTGCCCTATCCCGATCTGTCCGATTTTGATTTTTCCAGAAGGCATATTTTGTTCTCTTTCCAAGCGTTGCCACCATATTGGTTCATGGCTGGCGGCGGCAATCAGACGATGGATCCTATTTGCACGGCCTCCTGAGGACACGCGATCCGAAGGGTGGCAGCATGATCTCTCCTTCGATCTCTCCGCCGTCAAGCATGTCGCCGCATTTCTCTTCGCCAATGTCCAGTCTCCGCTTTTTTCCGGTGAAATTCAGGAGGAAGATGTATTCGTTGTCGCCATCGTTTCTGGACTGGACGCTGACCCCCCGGGGTATCTTCCCTGCGATTGGCCTGTTTATCCCCAGATTCCGCACCAGGGCGGAGTATGTCTTCTCGAGCGCCTCCGGCTCCGGGGCGCAGGAGATGTAGAGCGCCAAGCCCTCTCCATGCCTGTTGACCGTGATCGCGGGATGTCCGGCGTAGAAGTCGCATCCGAACTCTGCGACAGGCTCCGCAGTCTCGCAATGTATTATCTCGCAGATTCCGGAGACGTCGAATTTGCCCTTGATACCCAAAGAATTTTTCCTGTTGAAGACCAGTTTCTGGCTGTCTCCGGGCGCGAGTTCGTCGAGTTCCTCGTTTCTTATGCCTAGAAGCTTTCGGAGCCCGGCGCCAGGCCTCTCCCCAGTGAAGCATCTGTTGTGTTCGTCGGCGTATCCCGAGAGAGGCGTCATGACCAGCGTGCCGCCTTTTGCCACGAATCTTGCAAGACGTTCCGCCACTCCCGGCTTCATCATGTAGAGCATCGGGGCGACGATGAGCCGGTATTTGTCGAAGGGGCTGAGGCTCTCGATCAGATCCACCGGAACTCCCGCCCGCCAGAACGGCATGTAGTGTCCTTGGCAGTTGTCCAGATACTTCTTGTCCGATGCCGATATGTTGGATGTCTCGACGGCCCATTTGACTTCCCAGTCGTAGATCACCGCGACATCCGGCTGGCAGCTTGTGCCGAGAACGGGCTCGAGTTTCTTCTGTATCGAGGATATCTCCTGGACGTCCCTGAAGACGCGGGTGTCCGCCCCCCATGCGTGGTCCACGACCGCGCCGTGGAATCTCTCGCATCCGCCCTTGCTCTTGCGCCATTGGAAATACATCGTTCCGTCCGCGCCATGGCCTATCGCCTGGAGCATTTCAAGGCGGTGCACGCCGGGGCGTTTCAGCCTGTGGAACTTCTGCCAGTTCGTGGCGGACGGAGTGGATTCCATGTATATGAAGGGCCTGCCTCCCTTCATCGCCCTGAGCATGTCGTTCTTCATCGCGATGCGGGCGGCGGCCTCGGAATTGTCCAGCGGGTCGTGCCAGGATGGATACGAGTCGTCGGCTATGAAGTCGCATAGCTCCGCCACTCGCCAGTAGTCTATCGTGTTGAAGAATCCCATCATGTTGGTCGTGGCCGGAATGTCCGGCGTGATCGCCTTGAGGATTCTCCTCTCTTGGGCCATGAAGTCGCATAGCTGCCAGTTGGTGAATCTCAGCCAGTCGAGGCGGATCCCGTCCACCCAGTCCCGCGGTTCCACCTGGGACCATTCGTTGAACCTGTGGCTCCAGAAATTCGTCCACATCGCGTCGTTGAACTTGTCCAGCGTCCCGTATTTCTCCTCGATCCACCTATGCCATGAGGCGATGCAGAGTTCGCAGAAGCATTCTCCATGATATTCGTTGGAGATGTGCCAGGCCTTCAACGCGGGATGCCCCTCGTAGCGTTCGGCCAGCTTCGTGTTGATCGTCGCCGACTTCTCGCGGTAGACCGGCGATGTCCAGCAGTGGCTTTGACGCGTGTGGTAGAACTCCCTTCGTCCGTCCTTCGTGATCCGTCTCGTCTCGGGATACTTGTATGCCATCCACGGCGGCTTTGCTCCGGTGGGCGTGGCGAGGAAGACATTGATCCTTCCCTCCGCCATGCGGTCCATTATCCTGTCCAGCCAGCCGAACTCGAAGCGTCCCTCCTCCGGCTCGATCGCGCTCCAGGCGAAAATACCGATCGAGAACGTGTTGCATCCGGAAAGCTTCATTAGCTTGAAGTCTTCGTCAATCACCTCCGGATACGAGAGCCACTGGTCGGGATTGTAGTCGCCGCCGTGCAGCATGTGCGGGAAACGCGGGT
>CAZGJP010000268.1:0-4121 GCA_964526605.1 uncultured Lentisphaera sp. | reverse complement strand
CTTGTATCTGTGCAGGGATGCAATCGCGTATACGTGCCCGTCGCCGTCACGCTGGTGCTCTATTCCCTGCTCGATTATGCGGACGTTCACGGATTCGTATTCATCCGCCTTGACGCCTGGAAAATAGGGGGACAGTGAGACTGCGGCAAGAATCAAGACTTTTTTCCGCAATAACGAGCCGATCCCGGCAAAAATCTCATCGCTACTGAAAATCACTTTTCTTCTCCTTTTTATTGATTGCAATCAATCTATTTCATCGGATCCCAGATTTTACGGAAGGGGAAAGTTTTGAAGTCCTTTACATTCCTTGTGGCAAATTCTTCGACGCCGTGATGAAGAAGCGTAAGCGCCAGGCGTATGTCGAATATAGCGCGATACGGAAGCGCATGTCTGGCGGCCTCCATCCATATGGCCTCCATCAAGGCTCCAGGATAATCTATGACTCGCCATGATGGATTGCATCTGAATTTACGGACTATTCCCACGGCTTTTTCAGCCGATGCAGGCTTGCTGTTCATTTTCGGATTTCTCAACAGAACATACAGCTCCATCAAATTCAGCTCGCAAATGGCGAAATCCGAGTTGTCGGCGTTTTCTTCCAGAAAACTCCTCGCCTTGATGCTTTCCGGGCATGAGGAATTTACGGCATAATAAAGGATATTGGTGTCGCAGGAGATCATTTTTTCCCCCTGTATGAACTCTTCTTTTCCGAGACAGCGAGGCTTTCATTTGCCAGTTCACGCCAATATTCTTCCGGGACAAGAGGGCTGCCCCCCAAGTTTATCGGAAGAGGCAACTCCCATTTTGGCGTCCCAGCATCGCCGACAGGCGGACAAACCTTGACCATGTATTCAAGTCCTCTCCTGGCAATTTCAGCAAGAGAAAGTTCCCTCTCGGAACATATTCGCTTGAGTTCCCCGTAAAGTTTGTCCGGTATTTGGATCTGAGTCCTGACCATTTCAATCTCTCCATTTCATTATATACCTCATTATTACATCATAAATAACATACATCATTATTACACCATATCAACCTAGATATTGCATTTGATATACGATTAATGCAATATCTATCCCGAGCGCCTATCGGCCTCGGGACCGAGCTAGCATCATTACAAGTGTCTCGCCTGTCCCGAGGCCGAAGGTGCTCGGGAGGGTTAACCCCGATTTTTCGAGGCATGCCTCGAAAAGATCGGCCTTACGGTAAATTTTGCTGCCTTTAAACGCAAAATTTAGGTCAATAGGAAGCATCTTCATTGTTTATCCCCGGCCGAGAACGGCGAGGCTGGCAGGCCTTCCTTGTTGTAGAGGTTGCCCTTGGGGTTTTTCGGGGCATATGCGTATCGGACCGCCTTTATGCTGTCCAGCGACGGGGCGGATACGACGACAGTGTCGCCCTCTATTTTTGCTTCGCCCCAAATCCATTTTTTCCCATCGGAGCTTACTGCGAAACCTTCGAGTGGACCGTCTTTTGCCTCAAGGCCGCTGCCGACATTGTCGAAGGATATGACGGCATTTCCTCCACCGGTCTTCATAGATTTGAAGGTCGGCCCCGAAGAGACTATCTTCTCTCCATATGCGAGCGAGCGGGCGGCAAGGGCACAGCGTTCGCCCACAGGTCTCTTGTTGGGAGGATGGATGTCCACGTCACCGGAGACGCCAGTGTCGAGAGCAACCACCATGGCTGAATTGGGGATTTTACCGAGGAGCGGAAGATAGGACGCACGGTTGCTGTCGCCCTTGGCGTTGGGTTCCACCTCGACCGGACCTCCCTGCCTGTGCACCTGGATGAATATGAAAGGGAAGTCTCCCTGTTTCCAGAGCCCGCGCCAATTCTCCGCAAGCATGGCTATTTCATCCGCCTGGGCACCATCGAAGAAAATGACGGTGCCTTTCATCGCCATCGGAATCAGCGGATTGACGTGGCTGTTGAAGCATGCGCCGATCTTGTTGGCAATCTTGTCGCTGGATTGCCCGTCTTCAGTCTTGTGGAAGTTCTGGCTCTCCTTTTCGAAGTCCTTCTGTCCCTTGCTTGCCGCGCTCCCACCCTTTTTTCTGGAGTCGAAGAATGATTTCTCGATCCACATGTTTGCAGGGCTTCCGCCCCAGCTGCTCATCACAATCCCGACCGGAGTCTTGCGAGCCTTCTGCAGTTCCGAGCCGAAAACCCAGCCGACGGCCGAGAAATCAGGAATCGAGGACGCCGAGGACTCCTTCCATCCCTTGCTCTCCATCTTGTCGAGCGGTGTCTGCGAAGGATCCTTTGTAGTAACCTTGAAAAGCCGCAAAAGGGGCTGGGCGGCGTTTTGCCTCTCCTTTTCGGAATCTGCCATGCGCGACACGGAGAAACTGATGTTCGAGCGTCCGCAGACGAACCAGACATCTCCGACAAGAATATTCTTCGACGTAATCTTGTCGGATCCGGCGCTCACTGTCATGTCCTGGGGTGACGAGGACTCCTTCAGCGCTTCGAGATTCAAGCTCCAAGCCCCTTTCTCGTCTGCCTTGGCGGAGAGGTTCTGCCCTGAGAATAAGAGTCTGACAGTGCTTCCAGGCTTGGCCTTGCCCCAGACCGGGACTGGCATTGCGCTCTGCAGGACGGCATTGTCCCCAAAAAGGGGGCAGAGCTGCAGTTCCTGCGCGAAGATCGGGATATGCGCAAAGATGATCAGTGGAAGCAACCTCGAAGTTAGCCATGGCAACGACATGCTCCTCGATTTCATGTGTCCCCTTTATTTTAACGAACTTGAAGATTTCTCATTCAGCGCAATACAGGAATCCATCGTCGGAACCAATATAGACCGCGCTGTTCGAAATGCACGGTGATGACAGGATTTCCGATCCGCCTATCCTGCACTTTCCCGTTTCCCTGCCGCTCGATGCGTCAACGGCATAGAGATTGCCATCATCGCATCCGAAATACACTGTTCCCTTTGCGAAACTCGCAGACGATCGGATTGGCCCGCCCGCTTTGAATGTCCACGACCGTTTCAAGGTCTTCTGCTCGAAGGCGTAGAGGTTGCCGTCGGCGCATCCGATGAAGACCTTTCCCTCCCCGAGAGTGGGAGCGGTCCACACTGTGTAGTCGCCGCCCTCGGCGAGGCCAGTGGCCTTCTTGTTTTTCTCGAGTCCGTCCTTGAAGACGGCAGTCCGGGGGCCTTTCCTTCCAGTCTTCCAATCGAGTATCCCGAGAGAGCCAATCTTCTCGTTCGTGTGCTGGTCTCCAGTCTGTCTTCCGATGTAATATGCAGATCCATCCGTGCTCACGGCCGGAGGCTGATAGATGGGGGAATTGAAAAGAATGTCCGATGATTGTCCCTCGTAGAATGCCTCGCCGGTGGAGAGATTATATGCCGCAGTGGATGAAAAGCCATAGGGGAATATTATCGCGCCTTCGGCCAAGGCGACTGCGGAGAAGCCCTGGGGCCCCTTCCCCTGCAGCTGTTCCCATATCTTGGTACCTGTCAGCGCATCATAGCCCTTCACGGGTTCGGCGCCCCATCCAGCCTGCTCGAGGATGGAACGCTTGTCTCCTCCAGCTACGAATATGGTTCCATACGACAGGGCCGGAGATGCATGGTAGTTCTTCTCCTCGGTGACCTTGGCAGACCATTTCTCCTTTCCAGAAGCGGTCTCGACGGCATATAGCTTTCCATCCATGCTTGTGAAGAAGACAAGACCTCCGGAGACTGTCGGAGTGGACACTACGCCTCCACTGGTCTTGAACTTCCATCTTTCAGCGCCCGTTGCGATGTCGGCGGAGTAGAGGTTTCCATCCATGCTTCCAACGTAGACGTTTTTCCCCGCCTCGACCGGGGACGAATATATCTTCCCCCCCGTCTTCAACTTCCATTTCACGGTCTTGAGAGCCGGTGCACCTTTCGCATCGAAGTCCCCGTTACTGAGATTATTGCCACGGAACGTGAGATTCTGCATCTGTGAATATCCTTGGAATCCATCCGGAATTTGCTGGGCGACCGCGAAGGCCGCCGAGAAGAGGAAGAAGGCTGTCATGATGATGTTTTTCATCTCAGTTGTCTCCCGCTTTTCTGTCCAGGTTCAGAGGCTGGACTGGAATCGCCTTTTTGCCGGACTTCGCCTTCTCAGCAATCATAGGATTCC
>CAZGJP010000267.1:0-4129 GCA_964526605.1 uncultured Lentisphaera sp. | reverse complement strand
TTCACAAGGAGATAACGGAGGAAACGGAGGGAAATGAATTTGCCGCTGTCCGCGCCAGCGCGGACAGGTGTCGGACTGCAACAGAAAGGCAAAGCCTGCGGCCTTGCCTTTCTGGTTCAGTCCGACTGTCGCTCTCTTTGAGAGCGCGGCAAATTCTGAACAGCAATTTTTTCGCGTCCTTTCGTGTGTTTCGTAGTTGGAATGCGGTTGTCATTAGTGATGAGTTAGTGTCAATTAGTGGTTGAAAACTTTCTTTCCTCCGTTTCCTCCTTGTAAATTTTTTTAAAAAGAAGGTATCACCAGATTTTCCACGTTTCAAAAGGGGTTCATAGGCAGACTTGTCGTTGTCTGCATTCAGTGAACTGCGTCAATCCCGCGCTTCATTAGCGGAGCTTCTTCCTGTAGATGTTCGCCAAACTCGTCCCGTCTTCCTTGTCGAGCGTGGATATCGTGATGATCTCGGCCGGATTGAATCTGACATATATCTCGCCCTTCGACTGTCCGAGTTGGGCCTTCGCCGCCTCCCGGGTGAGCGGTTGCCAGCCCTCGGCAAGCAAGGCCGAATGCACGCTGGACAGGACAGTCTTAGAGGGGAAATTGCTCTGGAAGCTCCCGAAGAAGGCGCTCCTCTCGGGAAATTCCATCGTCTGAAGAGGCGTGCAGTCGGGCGCCGAGGGCAGCGATGCGGGCCATTTGAAGTTTTCGGGAATCTCCCCGAAGTCCATCGAGAACTGCATCACGGGGTAGGGCGGCTTGCCGCACTCTACAAGAAAAACCCTCCGGCGGATATCCCCGTCGAGCACCTCGAACAAAAGAGATTCGGCGTTGAACGCGAATTTCGCCATGGGATACTTCTCCCGCAGCAACTTGAAGGATTTCGCCAGATCCGTCCCCAGCAGCGAAACCTTCAGGTTGTTCCTCGCCCCGTTGACTATCACAGGCTCGGACCAGAGCTCGGTCGGAGCAAGGGCGACGCCAGGAGACGACGGGGAGCCCGACCCTGGACCGAGAAGGAAGACTTCCGCCCGAAGGGCGACCGAGGCCAACAGCAATTGCAGAATAATGGTATGGCGCAACAAGAGCGTTCCTCATTTTCTTGCGGAATATACAATCATCATCACCGTCTTTCAACACCCATATCCGCATCCATCTCTGGATTTTCCGCCAGGACGGGCTAGATTTACCCTTTCACGGCCGGACTCCTGCAATAATCAGGGCGTCCCATCCGTTTTACTAAATCCTACATCGGACAAAAACAATATACAGGAAACATGATGAAACCCCTCCGTAGCTTGATCATCCCCGCCGGACTATCCCTCCTCCTATCCTCCAATTCCTTCGCCGCCGACGAAGCGGAGCCCAGCCAGACGGCGGAGAAGAACAAGACCGGGGTCATAGACACGATACAGAAGATCATGCTCGACAATGCCGCCGCGCAGGAATCCAACGCGCAAGGATCCAAGCCCGAAGAGCCACCATACATCAAACTCATAGGAGGCAAGGACTCGCGCGCAACTGTCCTTTATCGCTTCCGCAACATCAAGTCCAAATCCGCCGTCGACGCCGTGGAGGGCGTCACATCGATCTCCGGAACAGTCGAGGACATAGCCGAACAGAACATGCTCCTCATAAACGACATCGAATCGAAGTCCGAGGAAATCAAGGAGACCCTCTCGGCGATAGACATCCCCCTGCCGCAAATACTAGTCGAGGCGAAAATCATCGAGATCTATGTCGACGAAGGCATGGAGCGGGACCTCCAGTTCCAATACGAGAAGACCGACCCGGGCGACGGACTCAATCAGAGCGCGGGCTACAGCCTCAACGCCCCGGGACAGAACACACTCGCCAATCAGGGCGCCATAATGGATCTCTATCCGTACTCGAGCGGATTCACCGGAAGCACGGTCAAGGACATAAACGTCTTCCTCAGATGGCTCAAGAGGGCCAGAGACGCCAAAATCCTCTCCTCCCCGAACCTCATCGTGGACCTCGGCGCGACCGCCAGCATGGTCACCGGAGAGGACGTTCCCATAATCCAGACCCAAGTGAACGGAGGCACCGTCACCACATCCACATTGTTCAAGCGCATCGGCGTGAAACTGAACGTGACCCCGCTGATAATCAACAAGGAGAGCGTCAGACTGAAGGTGAACCCCGAAGTCAGCTCCATTATCCGCTACGAACCCTTCACTCAGAACGACATCACGGTCAACAATCCCGTCGTGGCGATCCGAAACATCGAGACCGAGCTCCTGGCCGCCGACAGGGACGTCGTCCTCATCGGAGGGCTCTTCTCGAGCGAAAAGATAAAATCCACCCGCAAGATCCCGTTCGTCAGCGACATGCCCCTCCTCGGCGAACTCTTCACCTCCGTTGACGAGTCGGATGTCAAAAAGCAACTCGTCTTCTTCATGAAGATAAGAATACTCGAGGCCGGCGGAGGCTTCGTCGCATACGACATAGAACGGTCGGCAATGGAGGCCGATGGGATCGGAGACGCGATAAGAGATTCTAAGAAGCTCTTCCCAAGCCCCGACAGGAAGCCAGAGGACAAGGATAAATGATGTCAGCGTGGAGAAAATTGAATTCCAAGAATATGATTGCTTTCGCGCTGACCATCCTTTTGCTCGCCGCAACGGCGGGGATAGCGTTGAAGCTCAGGAAAAACGCCATATCGAAGGACGGAACGGCCCTCGACAGATTCTTCACCGTCCGGAGAGGAGACATGGTCATCGGCGTCTTCCTATCGGGCAACGTAAACGCCAAGCAAAAGCACAAGCTGGCTCTCGAGGCTAATTTCAGGACAACACTCACCTGGGTGGTCCCGGAAAATTCGACAGTGAAGAAAGGAGATGTGGTCGCGCGGTTCGAGACGGACGACCTTACGCAGAAGATTGAGGAACTCGATCTCTCGCTCCAGAACTCTTTGAAGGAGAGGGATATATCACTCGAGGAGATAAGCATCCAGAAGAGCGTGAACGAGGCGCAGAAGAAGATTGCCGGCGACAGCTTGCTCGATGCCGAAGACGCCTTCGTGAAATATCGCAAGCTGGAAGGCCCCAAGGACTCCGATACGCAGAACGTGAAAGTCGAAGAGGCGGGGAAGCTTCTCGAAGACGCCTTGAAGTGCTTCGAGGAGGCTCTGGCGACATTCAAGCAGACCGTCTTCATGGAGGAGGATGACAGGAGAAAGGAGATGGAGAAGCTGACGGCCCTGGAGAAGAAGGTCAAGACCGAGGAGATCAACTACAACAACTCCATCCTCGACAGGAAGATATTCAAGCGCTTCACGTATCCGAACAAGCTCACGCAGCTCTCAAACAAGGTCGAACAGGAGAAGCTCAACCTCAACAAGGCGAGCGTCACCGCCAACTCCCAGCTCCTCCAGAAGGAAAACCAGCTCTCCAAGATCGAAGCGCAGATCAAGAAGAACCAGTACGATCTGGAAAAACACAGGAGCTACGTGCCACAGATGCAACTGGTCGCGCCTGTCGACGGAATCGTCACCTACTCCGATCCCGACCGCCGATGGGGCGCCCAGGAAATCAAGGTCGGAATGGAGGTCAGACCCAGAGAGGTCCTCGTCACCATCCCGGAGATGAGCACGCTCGTGGTGGAATTCGACCTCCCCGAACAGTATCGGGCAAAGGTCAAGACCGGCGACAAAGTGGTCGTCCAGCCAGATTCGATTCCAAATCTCAAGATCACCGGCAAACTCTCCAGCATCGCACCGACTCCGGTGAGTCAAATACACTGGGATAGAAACTCCCCCAAGATATATCCGTCGAAAGTGGAGCTCGACGAGCAGCCGGAAAGCCTCGTCAGCGGAATGAGCGTCCGCATAGAGATAATCACCGACACCATCAAAGACATCCTATACGTCCCGGTCGAGGCGGTGTTCGACGAGGGCGGGAAGTACTTCGTCTATCTGAAGATGAATGGTGCGCCGGAAGTGAGGGAAGTCCAGATAGGCGCCTCCAACGACTACTATGTCGAGATCAAATCCGGCCTCCAAGCTGGCGAAACAGTGTATCTCTACAGGCCCTTCCAGAAGTGAAGATCAAATTAACATCGATATACTGGACGATCGCAAAACTTCCCGCAGCCACAGGAAGTCTTGAAATCC
>CAZGJP010000266.1:0-4131 GCA_964526605.1 uncultured Lentisphaera sp. | reverse complement strand
GGAGGAAAGGACCTCGACGCGAAGCCAATATGGGTATGTGCAATATGCGGAAACACGGTTGAAGGCAATTGTCCCGACAAGTGCTCCGTGTGCAACGCCCCGAAGGAGAGATTCTCGGAGATAAAGTGAGCACAATCAGCAACTACAAGGGGGGCTGGCATGGAGCAAAATCTTTCTGAATCTTAGTTTCATCCAAGTTTAGAAGTTTATCAGTCACCAAAACAAAAACACAAAAAGGAGACAATCATGTCAAAGAACAAATACAGATCAATTGTAAAGCTTGACTTCCAGTATGCGCATAGGTTCATGAACTGGCCATGTGAAGCGAAGCACCTTCACGGGCACTCAGGTCTTTTAGAGATCGAACTTGAGGACACGGTGGACCCGGTGACCGGATTCGCGCACGCCTGCAAAGAGGGATTCAAAAAGGCATGGGAAGTATGCGACCACTTCCATCATGCGACATTGTTTCAGGAAGGTGATCCGCTTCTTGAAGCAGTTCTGGCTGTTTACAAGAAGCACGGCATTCATAACGACCGTGAGCATTGCGTTCCACTCAAGAAGATTGATCACGCACTTGCCTGGTCATACCCGGAATACAGAATAGTTGTGACCAAAAAAGTCTCCACATGCGAAAATCTCTGCGAGCTTTTCTACGAGCTCCTAAAGAAGAAGATGCCAATAAAGAAAATCACTTTCCGCTCGTCCTCCATGAACGCAGCAACGAAAGAGTTCTAAGAGAAGATGCATCTTATCAAACATCCACCGGCCTGCCGGTGGATGTTTTTTTTAAGCCAATCGCGAAAAAATATTAACCACTATGACACAAAGGACACTAAGGTTTATTCACAAAGTATTTCATTGGCAATGAGATATTTGCCGCACCGTGCCGCAGGCATCGGCTGAGCGGTCTGTAAAACGCATGGCAAAGCCAATTGGTTTTGACCTGCGTTAAACAGACCGTGCTTTGTCGGCTCCGCCGACAGCGGCAAATATTTTTTAGTGGAAATTTCTTGGTGAACTTAGTGACTTAGTGTTAAAAACTGAAAATTTCAAAAGCAGCCGTTAGTGGCCGATTAGTGTAGGTCAGTGGTGACAAAGTGCCTTGAGTCTTCTCAGGGCTGCAAGATTGATTCTGAACGCCAGGCAAGCTCAGGATTAATTTGAATTATAAGTCAAGAAAAGTATAATAGAATTTATGCTTGCTTACCAATGGAGGCGGAATGAGTGCTTCAAAGCAATGGAGATGTTCAGTCTGCGGATATGTGCACAGTGGGGATTTGCCGCCGGATTTTTGCCCGGTATGCGGAGCGGACAAGGCGGAATTCGAGAAATACAGCGCTCCAGCTGCCGAGGCATCTCCGGCAAAACCCTCGAAATGGCGCTGCCTGAACTGCAATTATTTCCATGAGGGCGCTGAGCCTCCCGAGTTCTGTCCCGTATGCGGAGCTGAGAAGGACAAGTTCGAGGCGGTCGAGGTTGAGAGGTCTGTATCAGCTACTGCAACAACGATAAATGCTGTAATCATAGGCGGTGGCGTTGCTGGGGTTTCCGCTGCGGAGAGCATCAGAAAGGCTTCCGCTGATTCGCGGATAACACTTCTTTGTACCGAGTCTGAGCTACCTTATTACAGGTTGAATCTCACGCGCTATCTTGCCGGGGAGATCACAAGGGACAGTCTTCCTTTGCATCCCGAATCATGGTTTTCTGAAAACGGGATAGAGCTGCAGCGCGGAGTGTCGGTGGAGAAGATTTCGACAAGCGAGAAGGCTGTCTTTCTTGTTGGAGGGCGGAGCATGCCCTACGACAAGCTGATATTGGCGACGGGGTCGCATCCATATGTTCCGCCGCTGGACGGAGTCTCTCTTGGAAATGTCTTTACACTGCGAACTTCGCAGGATGCGGACAAGATACTCCAGATGGCGCTGGACGGAGCGAAGATTGTCGGAATCGGAGGTGGGATTCTCGGACTCGAGACCGCCGCTGCGCTGGCCGCGCGCGGAGCGGATGTGACGATTCTGGAGAGCCACGGATGGCTGATGCCGAGGCAGCTGAACCGAAGAGGGGCTGAAGTCCTTGAACGGCACATGGCGAAAATCGGGATAAGGCTTCTGAAGGAGGCGAAGACAAAGGCGATAGTCGGGACTGAGTCCGTGTCAGCGGTCGAACTTCAGGACGGCAGAAGCGTTCCCGCCGATCTGGTCGTTCTAGCCACTGGGGTTCGTCCTAACACCTCGCTTGCGAGAAAGGCCGGAATGGAGGTTGACAAGGGGATAATCGTTGACAATCATCTGCGGACTTCGCAGCCGGACATTTTCGCCGCCGGAGATGCGGCGGAGCACAACGGCCAGGTCTACGGCTCATGGGCCGCATCGCAGTTCCAGGGGGGCATAGCCGGCCTCAACGCGCTTGGAATAGCCACTCAGTTCGGTGGTCTTCCCCGTGCAAACACGGTCAAGGCGCTCGGCCTCGATCTCACGAGCATTGGAAAGTTCACGCCAGATGATGGAAGCTACGTGGTGATGGAGGAGGAGGAGGATGTCTCCTATATCGAGTTTGTCTTCTGCGACAGCAAGATGGTTGGGGCGATACTCATCGGCCACGCCGAACTCGCGGTCAAGGCGAAGAATGCGGTCGAGTCGGGAAGAGATTTCTCGGCAATATTGAAGGCGAGTCCGTCCTGCGAAGATATATCGGTGGAGATCGGAGGTTGAGGCTATGGAGGAGGGGTTGAATTCAAAACCACCGATTCCGCCTGTGCATGTTCCGCATATCCCATCTCCACGCGGGTTCTTCGGGTCTATAGGCTCTGGGCTTCCTGATTTCGCCGTTATTATGTTCTAATTGGCATCTTCGAAGTCATCGCGTCGCGATGGCCCAGAATATCCATAGCTGGCATGGATTCCGCCATGTCCTCAACCGGGAAAAGACCAAGGATTTGATGGAAAAAGACGCAGTGAAAGAGCCGAGGCGCTGAAGACGGAGGCGGCAGACCGGAAAAAATGAATCCCTGGAATTCCTTACGGACCGTCTTCCCTCCGGCGAACGCGAAAGCCGGCCTCATCGAGGGCAGCGCTTGATTTTCTCGCCGTGCCGGACTATGTTTATCCCTTCCGTTCACTTCAACCAGACGTGGGGCGATGGCGAGATTCATTCCAGACGAGGTCGTTGACGAGATCAAGGCGAAGAGCGACATCATTGATGTCATCCAGAGCTACATCCCGTTGAAGCGCGCCGGAAGCTCGTTCAAGGCGCTCTGCCCCTTCCACAACGAGAAGACCCCGTCCTTCAACGTGAATCCGACGCGGCAGATGTTCTACTGCTTCGGCTGCGGCAAGGGCGGCGACGTGGTGAAGTTCGTCATGGAGAAGGAGAACGCCGACTACCTGACTGCGCTCAGGATATTGGCGAACCGCGCCGGGGTCAACATTCCGGAGCGCGGACCGGGGGGACAGCCCGGCGCGGGGAAGAACCGCAAGGACAGGCTCTACAAGATGCACGAGGAGCTCGCGGCCTTCTTCCACGGGAATCTCCTCTCCGGCAAGGTCAGGGACGTCTGCGGATACGCCGAGAAGAGGGCGATAGGGATGGACGCCATCAAGGCCTTCGGCCTGGGGGCGTCGCCGGACTCGTGGGACGAATGCCTGAAGCTGCTATCCCTGAAGGAATACACGCAGGATGAGATGCTGGAGTCCGGGATCATACTGAGGAACCCGGATTCGGGGAAGATATACGACCGTTTCCGGAACAGGCTGATTTTCCCGATACGTGACGAACTTGGCCGGACGGTGGGCTTCAGCGGAAGGACCGTCGACGAGGCGGATGCCGCAGGAGCCAAATACGTGAACAGCCCCGAGACTCCGATATTCAGGAAGAGCAGGATACTCTATGCCATGGACAAGGCGAGGGAGGGCATCAGGCGCAAGGGCTTCAGCGTGATATGCGAGGGACAGCTCGATGTGATCGCCATGCACTGCGGAGGGATGGACAACGCCGTGGCCCCGCAGGGAACCGCCTTCACATCCGAACAGGCTGGAATACTGAGGAGATACGCGAACAGGGCGTTCGTGTGCTTCGACGGTAGATCGGAAGAGCACACGTCTGAACTCCAGTCACTACCGGCGCCGGATC
>CAZGJP010000265.1:2507-4135 GCA_964526605.1 uncultured Lentisphaera sp. | reverse complement strand
CACCTGGTCCTTCGTCATCCCTTTCGCGACCTCCCCCTTCCGGATCGAGGCGGATGTCTCGTCGTCGAGCCCATCCAAGGGGTTTTTCAGCGTGAAGACGGTCTTGATGAATCCGGCGGCCGGCATCATCGTCCTCTCCGTGTTGTGCAGCAACGTGAATATCCTGCCGTTGGCGTCGGAAAAGGTTATCCGCTCCTCGTCATATGAGATCAGTTCGACCTCCGATCCGGCCGTCAGGATCCTGCCTTTCGGATAGTTCTCAACCGGTATCAGGAGGGACTCCGTGTGCCAGAGGTTGCAGCCGAGGAAGATTTTCTCCCCGCGGTCCGCTCCCAGAATCTCGCGCGGCGTCGGAATCGGAACGGTGGAGCACGCGGATATGGCTAGACATATGAGGAGAAAAGGCAGAAGCGTCCCGATCAGATGGATCCGGCCGGGCCGTGCACGGTTCTTCTCGTTCTCAGGCATAATGCATTCCTCGGGGATTGGTCGCTTCAACGTCATCACGAATTCCCCTAAGATAGCCCACATTTTCCGTTTTTCAGCTTTCGGAAGCAAAATCATGCGCTAAATTAGACTCGGCAATGAAAGACAACATCGTAAAAATCAGGAGAAGGAGGATAGTGGCGATATGCCTCTTCTCACTCGCACTGGCCGCGCTGGTCACGTTCAACGCGGTGAAACCATCGCAGGAGGAGAAGGACTTCGACTACTTGAAGGAGGCAATGACTGCCGACCGCGGAAGGGATGGAATCTCGGCGGAGCGGAGGGAGGAGATGAGGAGGCTCTTCGAGAAGCTTAGTCCGGAGTCGAGGGACAAACTTGCACGCGAAGTCCTCAGAGACCGCCTCGACAGGATGCGCGAGGAGACTGCCGGCATGACCGAGGAAGAGAAGATCGCGAAGGTGGATTCCGCGATCAAGGAGTTCCGCGAGAGGTTCAGCAGGATATCCGACGAGGAGAGGAGCAGGATCAAGGAGCGGCTGGAGTCGCCGGAAGGCAGGGAGCGCTTCAAGAAGACGCTCGAATTCTATTCCACCGAATTCACGGCGAAGGAACGCGAACGCCTCGATCCCCTCGTCCACGAGATAATGGCGGCGGTCAACACGCTATGAAGAAACGAAAGTTCACCCTCGTTGAACTCATCGTCGTTGTCGCGATAATCGCAATCCTGGCCGGGCTCAGCTTCCCCGTCTACAAGGGGGTCAGGGACAAGGGCAAAAAAGCTTCCTGCATCAGCAATCTCAGGCAGATAGGGATAGCGGTCAACACCTACGCGTCGAACTATCATGACCACCTGCCCATCTGCATCAGGGTGGGCGATGGTCCGGACGATCCATATTGCATGTCCAACGTCCTCGAATCCCAGAGCAGAAAGATGTTCTCATGCCCGGGAGACACGAAGGATGAATACGATGGGAAAACCCATTTCGACCGCTACGGCAGCAGCTACGAGTGGAACACCTTCCTCAATGGCGCGAAGATAGACCGCAGCAAGCTTGGAATCCAGAGCCTGGTCCTCTCCACCCCATTGACCGGCGACGCGGAGAACTTCCACGGGAAGCTGAGCAGAAACTACCTCTACCCGGACGGCCGCGTGGAAGACTCCCTGAAGATTCTGATCGAAT
>CAZGJP010000265.1:0-2497 GCA_964526605.1 uncultured Lentisphaera sp. | reverse complement strand
CACCACGGCTTTCTCTAACGGAAGAACCCCAGAGAGAATTTGTCATTCCACTTGAATTCCTCCCCTTACGATATAACTTACCGGCCACTCCACTAAGCGCCAATGTAGCTCAGCTGGTAGAGCAGCTCATTCGTAATGAGCAGGTCATCGGTTCGAATCCGATCATTGGCTCCAGCCGTACGTATTCAGCAAACTACGTTCGTTTACAGAATCCGTACTAAAATAAAATGCGAAGATGTAAAGATTCACTGGAGACGTGAGCCCGCCATAAGGGCGGACAAGCTTCGCAACGTCTCAAGGACGACGTAGTTCAGTGAATATTTGCTTGCAGTGAGCCTGCAGACAGGCAAGGCTGTCACTCCAGAACTCACACAGCCAAATCTTCCGGATCTTGCGGGCTTATGAAGATCATCCTGCCGTTGCGTCCTTTGATCGCCAGGATCTTGTCTTTCCGGGTGGTCGTCACATATGCGTGGAAGAGGCCGGTGTTTTTCGCCCAGAAGAGGCCCGCGCCTGCGAAGAGACCGCCGTTGGCCCAGATCTTGATGGAGAAGCGTGGCATGAGTTCCGGCCTGTGTGGCTTTCCTTCGACCAGAAGCGTCTTGGAGCCGATCCTGTAGAGGACGACGAGCTTCTCCCCGTCGAGGACATACGCGACTGGAGTCCAGCATAGGAAGACCCATGCGAGGATCGTGGCTAGCGCGGCGGACGGGACGAGGGATTCATGCACGAAGATGCCTGCCACGATAAGGACGGCCTCGAGCGCAAGGATGAAGGCGCTTATGAAGAGAACCGCTCCGCCCGTCTTCGCCACTTTTATCCGCCGCATGCCGATCTCCGTGTTTTTTCCCACAAACTAGAGCGCAATGATGTGATTGTCAAGTCTGCGGTGTTTGTGACACGCATATCGGCGTGTTCCCAGGGAATATGCGCGAAAAGGCATGCCGCTGCTGGCACGAAGGAAAAAGGATTCCCGAAGAAGGCTCGATGCAAGCATAAGCAAATCATGTCGTGTCAATCAGTGTCAATCCGTGAATCCGCCTAGGGCTCTGGCGTGGCGGACAAGATCAGTGCCGGAATTTTTTCTCCTCTCCTCCTCAGCCCTTTAGAACCCTTCCTTCCGGGCGGCGGACGGTGAAGCCGAGGGAGTCGAACTTCTCGAGGATTTCGACGGCGATGTTCCTGCCTATTCCCATTGCGTTTTTGAATTCCGGGACGGCCACTGGGCTCTTTGCGGCCACGAGCTTTCTGAACGCATCCATGCACTCGGCGAACGCCTCTATGCACATGTGATGGTTGCCGATCACCACGATTGACTTCTCCTCCGCGAGGATCTTTATCACCGCCTTGAGAGACCTTTCATCCGCTCCGGTCTCCGCCATGATATTGCCATTCGCGATGCAGTTCGCGCCCGCCGACCTTATGGCTGACAGCACCCTGCCCTTGAGCGGATTCTCCGAGCTCGGAGTGAATGTTCTCAGCGCGAAGCGGCCCCCCGAAATCTTTAAAGGGGAGTATGGAATTCCACCCACATTGCCGGCACCCTACTTTGGATCTGCCGATTCGAGCCCGCATATCTTGGCGAGCGAATCGAAGTCCAGCCCGTGAGAGTCCGGATTGTCGCAGTGATACTTCCTCATGAACTTCTCCAATCGCCCGGTCAGCCTGTGAAGATGGGGAGAAACCAGACAGCATCCAGCGCCGACATCGAGCAGGGTTCCATCGGAAATCCTCCCGGCGACAGCCTCCTCCGCATACGGAGAGGAAAGATGCGTCAAGGATGACAGCTCGGAGGCAGAATACGCGAATTTCGCACCTGCAAGAAGCTCGCAAGCAAACATGTCGCCACTGGAAAGACAATCATTCGCAGCGGCAAGATTGCCTCTGAACTTGTCGGAATTCTTCTTCTCCGCGATGTCCGAGGCCGACATGACCACGCCCCCGCCGATCGTTACAGACGGAGAATCGCTCCTGAGGACGAATCTGTCCCCTGCCCAGAGAACGAGTTCGTCCTCGAACTTCGCACGGCATATGCATGTCAAGCCAGGAAGGGATCTTTCAGGCTCGATCATCCTCAAGCGGACAACCGTCTCGGAGGTGCCTGAGAGAAACCTGTAGCTCCTGCCCGTCTTTATCTCGACATCCCTGCTGATGTTCTCCAAACGGAGTATCGCCCTCCTTGACGGACGGCAGGCACCCGGTGCGGCTATTGTCATGCCGCGTGACAGCTCCGAAGCGTCGGAATGCCTGAGATTGATCGCCGAGCATATTCCTGCGGAGGTCTGCGAGCTCTCATGCTTGTAATTCTGTATCCCGCGAACGACGCTCCGCTTCATCAGGGGGAGTATTTCGACCTCGTCGCCAGATTTCAGCATTCCCGCGCATGGGATGCCTGAAACCACCGTTCCGAAACCTTTGAGCTGTAAGACACGCTCGATTTTCAGCCTGAAAAGACGATACACGGCGGACACACCGATACCGAAAAAAGACCACTCTT
>CAZGJP010000264.1:1654-4148 GCA_964526605.1 uncultured Lentisphaera sp. | reverse complement strand
CCTCTGTCTGGAAAGGAACTCGTCGGTAGCCCTGATGTATTTTGTCTTCATGGCATGCCCCCCGCCTCTTGTTTGTCCCATAAGCTAGCTCTTCAACGCGAGTATTCAAAGCCCCGGGCCGCAGCAGGGCCCTATTTCGCCTCGATCACCGCCTCCTTCTTGACGATGTATACGTTCCCGGCGCGTTTGACGAGAATCACAAGCAGGGCTCCGACCTTCTGCCCGTATCGGACATTCTTCATCGCCCGGGCGATGTCCTCGAAGGAGTTTATCCCGCTGTCGTTGAGACGGACCAGGATTTCGCCGCGTCTGATGTCGGGGTTGTCCTTTGGTCCCTGTGTCACGACAAGGCCGCCTGTGAATGGATAGTCCAAGGATGCGGCTACCGACTTGTCGAGTTCGACAAGCGAAAGGTCGAGGCGGTTCTTCGCGATCTGTCTTCCATCCTTCGGATCGAATTCGCCCGCAGCCAGGGTCCAATTCCTTCCACCGATGTCCTGCAGCGTGATTTTCTCCCCCGGCCTGAGACTCCACAGATGCCTGCCAACCGAGATGAGGTCGTCGAATTTCCGTCCGTTCACGGAACTTATCTTCAATCCCGCCTTGAGTCCGGCCTTCTCCGCCGGACTTTCCGGGATGATCTCCGCTATCTTGAAGTGATCCCTTGAATCCCCGGTGTCCGGAATTATCCCGAGGCTGGTGTTGGAGAACCTCTCCGGTATCAGCCATTTCCCCACGACGGCCTCTATCCTGCGCACGGGGACGGCAAAGCCTATTCCATGCGCCTCGCGGTGTATTGCGGTGTTGACACCTATCATTTCGCCGACAATGTTCACCAGCGGGCCGCCGCTGTTTCCCGGATTTATGGCCGCGTCGGTCTGGAGGATGTCCGAGAATATGATCTTCCCCTGGAATGCCGCCTCGCGGTTCGCCGCGCTGAGAATCCCCTTCGATATGCTGCTGCCAAGGCCGTAGGGATTGCCAACGGCGATGACGGTCTCGCCCAGATAGAGTTCGCCGGGGCACGCGATCGCGATCGGCCTCAAATCCCGGGGGACCGGAGGGACGATGGCCAGGAGCGCCAGATCGTTGAGGTCGTCCGACGCTATTTCGACCGCCTTCAAGCTGCGCCCGTCGTGCAGGACTATGTTTATCTCGGTAGCCCTGTGGACCACATGCGCGTTGGTGATGATAAGTCCGGCCGGGTCTATTATCACTCCGCTGCCGAGGGAGCTGGTCTTCCGTTGCATCTGCTCCCCGAAGAAATCCCTGAAGAACCCATCGAAGGGATCGCTGCCCCAGGGTGAATAAGAGGACGACACCATCCTCTCCGTCCCGATGTTGACCACCGATGGAAGAACCTTCTCGACGGCCTTGACGACATCGTCCTTACGGTCCTGCGCGAAAATCGCAAGCGCGAAAATCGCAAGGAAAAAAGGAAGCAATCTTGCCGCAAATCTTTTCATGGAACTCCTCCGCCCGCCCAAACGGGCCTGGATTCTGCAATTGAATCACTTTATTCGTTTCCGAGGGAAAATCAAGGTTGAAAATAGGAAACCGTCTTGAGCCGGGAGGGTGGAAGGGGTATATTAGCCGTGAGAAACAGGTGATGGCGTTTATGGTTGCGAAGGAGAAGGAAGTCCAGATCTTCTGGAAGAGGCTGAAGGCGGGGACGCTGCTCGACTGCGCCGGCGGCGGGAGGGTCGAGATTCTCTCTCCGGGGACTTGGAACTTCGAGGAAGGCCCCGACTTCCGGGACGCGAAATTCGCAGTCGGCGGGGAACTGCGCAAGGGGGATGTCGAGATACACATCAAGTCTTCCGATTGGACTGCGCACGGGCATTCCTCCGACCCCCGCTACCGCGATGTGAAGATTCACGCCGTCCTCGAAGACGACGCGGCGGATCCAGTCCCCTCCGCAATCACCGTGCTGCTTCCGGCGGATGCGAAATTCGCAAAGTCGAAGACTTCTCAAAACATGAAGTTCGGAGCCGGAGAATGCACGAAGTTCTTCTCCTCGATGGATGACAACGCCGTGCATCGCCTCCTGTCGGAGGCCGGTGTCGAACGCTTCAGGGAGAAGGCCCGTGGCGCCACCGCGGAGATAATAGCCAGCGGTTTCGACAACGCCCTCCTCAGACGCATCTTCGAGGCCGTCGGATACAAGAAGAACAAGGACAACTTCATCGAGCTCTTCGAGAGGGTTTCGGCACATCCGGAATTCAGCGGCGGCAAAATGGTCGATGCGCTGATATGGGGGGAGTCCGGACTTCTTCCCGATCCGACGACACGGAAGGTCCACCCGGAGATGAAGGCGTTTGCATGCGGACTCTGGGGGGCATGGTGGCTGCGCAGGGAGGGCGACAGGCCTCCGATCAGATGGGTGAAATCGGGGGTGCTACAATTAAACACACCGTAAAGGCCAATACCGGGTATTTCCCGGTACAAAACTAATACGTTTAAAAATAACGGGCAAAAAAACCCCCCTTTAAGG
>CAZGJP010000264.1:0-1644 GCA_964526605.1 uncultured Lentisphaera sp. | reverse complement strand
AGGCGCATAGCCGGTCTTTGCGCGGTCATATCGAAGAGCGGTGTCAGGATCTCGGCGAAAATCGCCGCCTTGAAGCGGTCGTCGAGGTCTCCTGCGAAATTCACGGAGGAGCTCCTCCGTCTCTTCACGGCGAGCGATCCCGTCTGGGATTCCTGGACCAACTTCCGCGACAAGAGGAACGTGAAGGCCGCAGTGATAGGCGAAATGCGCGCCCTCGACATAGCCGTGAACGTAGTCCTGCCATTTCTCTTTGCGAAATTCGCAATGGAGAATGACTGCGGCGGGGCCGATTTCTGTCTTGACACCTACAAGATCTCGCCGCGCCCCCAGGACAACATACGGATAGAGACGGCTGCTAACAAGTGGTTCGAGCCGCCGTCGCGGGCCGAGGCTGTCATCCGCGATGCGGCGTCGGCGCAGGGGGCGATCTACCTCATGAAGAAGTTCTGCGAGGGGAATTCCTCATACTGCCCCGACTGCGGATTGGGGAAATCCTTGTCGTAAGAGTTCAGTAAACCCCGTCATTTTACTGAACTCTTACTCACGATGTCACGTGCGTGTCGAGTATTCCCGGAGCAGTCCCAGGTAA
The DNA here is from genome assembly GCA_964526605.1 of uncultured Lentisphaera sp. Taxonomy (GTDB): domain Bacteria; phylum Verrucomicrobiota; class Lentisphaeria; order Victivallales; family GWF2-50-93; genus DYMC01. The sequence goes on along the minus strand of CAZGJP010000264.1, from coordinate 1,055 downwards.
GTTTTGTAGTTCTCGAGGGAGACTTCGGGCGGGGTCTGGTGGTCGCATGATATGATGAACCCGCCTTCCTTCGCAGTGGGGCTCAGTCTCTCGAATTCCTCCCTCATGGCGGCTTCCCCCCGCGACATGGCCATCTTGTCGAAGGCGCCGATGAAGAGCATCCTTGGATTTTCCCTTCTCATCAGGCGCAGGTCGGCGCCGGCCTGTTTCTCGAGGGGGAGAATGCCTTCGATTCCGGCTCTGGCGAACCAGGATGCGGCGGAGTTCACGTTCCCGTCGGAGTCTATGAAGACCCTTATGTTGCGTTTCTTGAGCTCCGGGATCACTAGTTTGTAGTATGGCAGCATGAACTCGTCGAACATCTCCTCGGAGAGCATGGGGCCGTTGTTGTAGCTGAGGTCCTCGGCGAATGTCATGAAGTCGGGAGAGTTGTTCCTGCAGAGCCGTTCTATCATCCTGATCATCCATTCGGCCAGTTCCCCGTTCATCCTGTGCATGAGGCTGGCATGGTCGTAGAAGGCGTAGAGATGGTTCTCTATGCCGAATACCGAGCGTGGAAACCAGAAGAATCCATCCATCGTGAACCACGCGACGGCGGCGCCACGCTCCTGCTCGGCGGACCATGGCTCCCACTTTTTCCCCGAAAACGGCCATTCGTCCTCGATGCGGAAGAGGTATTTGCGCAGTTCCCCGTATCGCTCCTCCGCCCGGGAGATGTCGCCGATGAGACCGGCTCCATGTTCCGGAGGCCTCGGGCATTCCCAGTGCGTCGGGCGGAACCAGTCCTGATAGAAGATGTCGAGGCCGAAATGGCGGCAGATCTCGTAGCGGTCGCAAAGAGCGGCGGGCAGTCCCTCGGCATGCCAGCGCTCGATAGTCTTGTCCCACCATCCCGCCCACTCCAGAAGCGGCATCATGTCCACGGGCTTGAAGTCCATCAGATTTCTGAAACGCTCCCTTGTGTTCATCTCGCCTTCTCCTTCCGCCTATCCAGCTTGAAGATAACGTCCTGAATTTTTCGCACATTTAAGCTGGCATTTGTTTGCAAAGCGGCA
>CAZGJP010000263.1:0-4158 GCA_964526605.1 uncultured Lentisphaera sp. | reverse complement strand
GAAATAAAAAAAAATGCGGAGACCGCTTTACTTTTACATAACAGTTTGCGCGGTCTCCGCGCAAACATAATCTTTGCGCCGGGACGGCGCAAAGTACTTGCGGGCTTGCCCGCCTCACGCCATAACGCTGAACGTGGAAACGGTGAAACGATGATCCCCGAACACCTCCCCGAAATCCTCGCTCCCGCAGGAGACCTCGAATGTGCGGTCGCAGCCGCCGAGGCCGGGGCCGACGCCGTCTATTTCGGTCTTTCCGACTTCAACGCCCGCAGAAGGGCAGGAAACATCGGATTCAAGGAGCTTCCCGGGCTCGTCCAAAAACTGCATGGGATGAATGTAAAGGCCTATCTGGCTCTCAACACCGACATCTCCCAGCGCGAACTCGCCGAGGCTGCACGCTATTATGCATTTGCGAAATCCTCAGGCGTTGACGCACTGATAGTGAAGGACCTCTGCTTCGCGGAGTTTCGAAGACATCTCGGAGAAATCCCGCTCCATCTCAGCACCCAGGCCGCAATATCAAGCTCCAGCGGCGCGAAATTCGCAAGGGAGCTCGGCGCCAGCCGCGTAATCCTCGCACGCGAAATGAGCGCGGAGGAGATCAAGGCCGCCGCCTCGGTCGAGGGAATACAAGTCGAAATCTTCGTCCAAGGCGCAATGTGCTTCTGCATTTCAGGACGCTGCCTGCTCTCAAGCTGGATAGGGGGAAGAAGCGGAAACCGCGGACTCTGTGCAAGCCCGTGCAGAATGGAATGGACCGACGCGGACAATGGCGAGAAGTCCAGACCCATGTCCATGAAAGACCTCTCCCTCCTGGAGCATATCGGGGAAATCTCCAGAATCGGCGTCGCCTCCCTCAAGATCGAAGGCCGCCTCAAAAACGCCGAATGGGTCGCAAATGCTGTCCGCACCGTCAAGACAATCCGCGACTCGCATTTTAAAGCCGTCAACGCATCGCAGCTCGGATCATATGCGGGCAGGGAAATGACCGACTCGTTTTATCTCGGCAAGACCGACAGTCTCGTCGCCGACTCCGCCAGACCGAAGTCCGCGGAATCGCCGGAGGCCGACACGGAGGACAAGCCCGCAAATTCGCTCGCCGTCGCCATCGAGGGGAAGTCCGCCGGGAAAATCGCAATCCGCATGGCATTGCTGAACCGCGAGAGTGCAAGATCGGTTTCAATCGAAGTCATGGTCAAACGCCGCGACGAGGGGAGCAAGAAGAATCTCATTTCATCGCAGGAGCTCCTCGAGTCCGTCGGAGAAAAGTTCAAGGACATTTCAATCGAGGAGAATTCGTCCTTTCCAGAATTCCTCCTCTCTCCGTCGGACTTCTCCAAGGTCCAAGGCGCCGTGGCCGCGCTCCTGAACAGAATGTCGAAAGACCCGAAGGAGGCTCTCAAGTTCGATCTGCCAGACGAGCTGCTGGAGAAAATCCGCCGGACAATTCGGCACCGCGAATTTCGCAGAGGAAAATTCGGCATCGAGGAGGTCAGAATCTCGGCGGCGCAGACCGACATCTTCAAGGGACAGGAATTCGACTTGAAATTCATCGTCGAATGCAAAAGCCCTGCGGAGGCGAAGTCGTCGGCCTATGCCTTGTCCGGAAACTTGATCGTCGCCCTGCCACAGGTCGCATATGAAAAAGACATCGGCCAGATCGCTTCCATCATCGGATTTTGCACGCAAAACGGAATCCAACTGGAACTGAACAATCTCGATGCGATCCAAATCGCAGGAGAATTGCACGCAAAATGGTCCGCCGGCCCCGGCCTCGCAGTCCTCAATTCATTCTCCGTGGAAGTCCTCCGCTCGCATGGAGCATGCATGGCGACAGCCTCCCCCGAGGCCGACCGGACAAAGATCGAAGAGCTCCTGGACGCATGCGAACTGCCTCTCGCTGTCTATGTCTTCGGCAGACCCCGCCTGATGCAGAGCAGATGCGGGATAGGCGCAGGACGCAGACGCATCTCCGAGCGCAGAGGACTCGACCTGCTGGTGGAGAATGAAAACGGATTCACGGTCCTATATCCTGCCAGGCCTTTCCGGCTCGAACTGCCAGGTGGAACTCCTGCGATTTTCGCAGCCGACCTCGTCCACTCCCCCGATCCTGCCGCAGAAATCCGCTCCTGGCGCTCCATCCCGGCAAGCGACTTCAATTTCTCAAGAAGACTGAGGTGAATTTTTCGGCAGGGCGAAGCCCCACCATCCGTTTCTTTACATCTGTTTTTTACAAAGAGGAAAGAAAGCTAAGGGAGAAAATTCTGTTTTATTTCGAGGCAATCTCCTTCAGACGTCTCGTAAGGAACTTGTCGAGCTGATTTGCAAACTCCTGGACTTCCCCGGATCCGAACACCGGCGGGCCCCCTGTGATCTCCCCGGCTCCCCTGAGCTCGTCCATGAGATCCCGCATCGCCAGCCTCTGCTTTATGTTCGCCTTGTTATGGAGCCGACCCCTCGGATCAAGTGCGCACGCCCCCTTGTCAACGACGCGAGACGCAAGCGGGATGTCAGCCGTGACAACAAGATCGCCAGCCTGTACCATTTCGACAATCCTGTCATCGGCCACATCGGGACCTTCGTTCACAACAATCATGGATACCAGGTCCGAGCTTCGATGCTTCTGATATTTGTTGGATACAAGCACAAGACTGATGCGTAGGCGCTCCACCGCCCGGAAAAGTATCTCCTGTATTGCTCTCGGAAACGCATCGGCATCCACATATATATGCATGGGATAAGTTTTAGAAGGCATTGATGCCACAAGAAAAAAAACCAATTAATAATTAACAATTATGAATTAAGAATTATTCGGTGATGTTTTGCTTGATGTGAGAATTTTCGAGAGAATGCGGCAAAGTTCATCCGCGTCTGTGTAAATATCATCAAACTCGGGCTTCGAGAGATATCCTGTGTCCCTCATCAACCGTAGCCAGTAGGAAGTCTCACGAGCCTCTTTATATGCTATAGACATTTTCGATATGAAGTCGGATTTTGACTGCCCACCTATGCCTTCCTCAACGTTCGCGCCAACACTTGTTCCGCTTCTCAGCAACTGCCTAGACAAGACATATTCTTTTTTATCTTTCGATAAATACTGCGAGGGCTTTACAATGCGGACCGCAAACGCATAGCTCTTTTCTTGGATTATATTCTCAGTTCTCATTATTAATCCTTCCTTCCCAATTCTTAATTGTTCTCTCTTAACTCTTAATTTTTAATTCTCAATTCTCAATTTCCCCCCTTGATTCTTATTCCAGTGATTTGATCATACGGGCAGCGATTTATCTCTTTTCCTGTACTGTTGACATCCCTCGCAGGTTTTACATCCAACGCTAGTTACGGGAAGGCGATATGCAAATCCATTAAGTGTAAACTTGTCAGTATAAGAACTAAAATCGACAAAACTAATCATGTCGCCTCCTTTGCCAGCAATCCGATGGCGACATGCATAAATAATTTCAACTTCAATCGTCGAATCGCTAGAACTCTTCGTAATGCTGACTGCATAAACACATGTCTTGATGCGTTCAAGTCCGTCAACTTGATGGTCTTCGACCCATTTCTTTATGTTTTTGCTGTTCCGGGCATTTACTTCTTCCATTCTAGCCTTTTCCATCTCGTCCAAAATATTCATTTCCTCCCGGGTCAGATAAGGTTCAATCATTTTTTCAATTCCGAGCATATGATTGCAGGAAATCTTATGGATCTCCATCCAGCCAAGATTATTCTTTTCCTTGAACACAAGAAGCTCAGATTCTGTTGTCTTCTTCATTTTGTCATCATGAATCTGAGCGATTATAAGTGGTATCACCCATATGACAAAACAAACAACCATTGCAGCAAGGCCAACAAGCCAATCATATTTCCAGAAACAGAATATGGTCAAAAAAATGACTGATGATATGCCCCCGCAACCCCAAAATATGAATCCTATCGATTCAGTCCTCCTTTTCTTCCATATATCGGATAATTCTTTCAATTGTCTGGCAATTTCATCCACACGTTCTCGGTCTTTATCCATTGTGGTTCCCCCGTTGAGAAGATACAAGTTTAAGTCGCATTTCTCCGAAGTGTTTCTTACAGAGAGACATTCTGTTGTCCACCATGAATTCCGCAATAGTCAATTCAAAATACAAGTGCAACACCCCCTGTTTG
>CAZGJP010000262.1:0-4170 GCA_964526605.1 uncultured Lentisphaera sp. | reverse complement strand
GGCTCGCCATACTACATGCCCCCGGAGAGGATAATCGGAGAGGCGGAGAGCCAGTACAGCGAGATTTACAGCCTCGGTATGCTGCTCTACCACATGATGACGGGAAGGACCTTCTACAGCTCGGAGGACATCAAGGTGATAGTGGAGAAGCACGTGTGCATGCCGCAGATGACGAGCCTCGCCGGCAAGTTCGCCACAACAGCCAACCATGACATGGTCTCCGCCGTGGAGAAAATGATAATCCGGGATCCCAGACGCCGCATACAGACCTACAAGGAGGCCGGCGCAATCCTCTTCGGCCTCTACAAGAAAAGCGCGTGATCCTGGAGCCAGCCTCCTTCCACCGATGGGACGTGTTCAGTAAACGGAAATATTGACTGAGCTACGTCGTTCAGTGAATATTTACATTCAGGAATATCGGGTTTGAAAGGACCTCCCCCGATGATTCCGAGTTCATGATGAATCTGACGTAGTTCATTCCCGTTGGGATTTCCCCCGCCCCGAGCACATGGTCGAACGAGAAACGCCTGGATGAAAATCGCCCCGGCGCTATCTCCCTTCCATTGAAGACCAGGCTGATCCGCCCCACGGATCTCGTGGATTCTCCTCCACGGAAGAATCCCTCCACGTGTATCGCGGCTCCTTCCCCGGGAGAGATTGAGAGCGTTCCGCCAAGGCAGGCCTTTCTAGCTCCGGCCGACACATTGAAATCGTCAACGACTATTTCGTTGCCTCCGTGCTTCGCCACGGCGTAGGATCTGCCGTTCAGCATCGCGTCGAGAATTGCCGCCGCGCTCTTCTCCTCGTTCATGTCGAGAAAGACCACCGTCTTGATGAAGTCGAACGGCAACCCATCGTAGTCCTTGTGGTAGTCGAGCTCTCCGAAGGTGAAGGGGGCTATCTTGCGCTCGCCCCTGCAGAACTGCGCAAGGGCCTGGTCCCACTCCATCCCGGGGAGATGCGCGGTCCGGGCGTCCCCGTATATTCCGGCGAAGCCGTTGTGGCCGTCGGTCTTCACAATCGAGCTTGCGTATTTCGCGGTGACCAGCATCACGCCGTCGGTCTCGAAGGCCGATTTCGCCTCGGGCGAAGACCAGATTATCCCTATCTTGCCACCCTTGCTCCGCCTCGCGTGGTCCACCAGCATCTGGTAGGGGGCGTCTCCGTAGTCGTGATACTGGTCGAACGGCGCCTCCGCAACGAAGGGCTTCTCGTTCAATGTCAACAGCAATCCGACCGCGAAAAGCACCGAAGCCATGGCAATTCTCGCCTTCATCGGCCTGTAGTATCTGTTCCCCTGGGCGTCGTCGTAATAGGGCCTTCTCAATAACAGAAGAAGAAATGCCAGGAACAGGCAGAGAAGAAGCGGAGACAGCTTGCGCATATTCCCGCGCGGGGAGAGGGCTGCCCGGGAATTGTGGACGACCGGCATGGAGCGGAGATATCCAGAGTCGATCCCGCCGAACACGGTCATCTGCTGGGAAAACTGCCTGCACGAGAGGACTCCGTCCGCCGTGCGGCTCCAGTAATAATGCGGGGCCACGTCCACGCCGGGGATCAATACAAGCGATTTCTCCTTCTCCGAAGCGGCCCTTACAAGCTCCAGATATTCGTCTATGCCGAAAGTCGAGACGGACTTCCTCTCCTTCGACAGCTTCAGTAGATTCCTCAGCGGGGGCAGCCCGTATTCGCATCGGACCAGAAACTGGTCGCTCACGACGACGAAGCCGATCTCGGCCTCCTTCGCCTTTTCAATTATATCCGCAAGACTCCTCTCTCCCGCGCTGATGTCGGTGTTGACGCGGAAAATCCCGGGGACTCTGACAAGCCGCGTCTCCTCTCCGGCACAGGGGCAGGCCAGACAAGCCAGTGCGCATGCTAAAAACGCCGAGCCCATTGCTTGGATCTTGCGCATTCTCCCTCTCTCCATCGGCGTTCAGACGCCGCCGCCGTCCTTGAGACGTTGCAAAGCTTGTCCGCCCTTATGGTGGGCTCACGTCTCCAGCTAATCTTTACATCTTCGCATTTTATTTTAGTACGGATTCTGTGAACTAACATAGTTCACTGAATACGTACCGTTCTTCCGTATTCCCTCGTAGAGCACTATCGCCACTGCGTTCGCGAGGTTTATCGTGCGGGCATGCCTGCCCAGCATCGGTATCTTGAACGATCTGGCGGCAAATCTCTCGTGGAAGACCGCCGGAAGGCCGGAACTCTCGTTGCCAAAGACAAGGAAGCTGCCGGGCTTGAACGGACACTCCCATATGCTCCTGGAGGCCCTGCTCGTGAAGACGTATGTCTCGGCCACGGCGGCGATGGCGAGGAAGGAGGCCGCGTCATCATGCGTCTTCAGGTCGAGGTGCTCCCAGTAGTCGAGACCGGCGCGCCTGAGGTACTTGTCCTCGAGCGAAAATCCAAGCGGACGCACGAGATGGAGGCCGCAGTCGTTGTTGACGCATAGACGGCCTATGCTGCCGCTGTTCTGCGGGATTTCCGGCGCCACAAGGGCAATCTTGAACACGATGGGGCCCCCCTATCTGGTGACCACCTGTCCGGCGAAGCGCAGATCGAATGTTGTCTTGCCCGTCTGCTCCTCGATGCTCCTCCTCAGAGCCCATTTGAAGGCGGCGAACTTCTCCTCTACGTCCTCCATCGGGAAAACGACTGTGTAGACCTCGAAGCTGTCGGCCGGACGTATCTTGGCGACCACGAACTTCCTCTCGCGTATGTCTATCCTCAGCACGACGAACTCGGGGAACATTCTGCTCGCGGTGATCGAGATCGCCGCCGGAAAGATGAAATCCTCCACCCTGTCTCCCTCGGCGAGAGCCTCCGGAGCGGAGAAGCCGACTATGATCGGCATGTCCTGGCGGAGTTCACCATACGACGACGCGCTGAAGACCACGCCCTGCTCGTCGGAATACCATCTCCTGCCGGAATTGTTGAAGGCCACCCTGGGCACTCGCTCCGAGATCGAGATGACAAGGGTGTCAGGAAGTCTCCTGGACACGCTCGCCTTCTCCACGCTGGGAAGAGCGCTTATCCTCTCCCTCAGCTCCCTCGGATTTATCGCAAATAGATTGCTCTCGCCCTTCCTGATGCGGCCGTATTGGAGGATTTGCGCCTCCCTCGCCTTCCACGAGGCGGTCCCCCTTATGGCTATGTTCCTGATCGTGAAGTGGCTGTTCGCCGAGAACAGCGATCTGTTCGCGAGCATGAATGCCATCGCCGCAGCAGCGCCAACAGCCATGATTATGGATATGGACAGCCCCAGCCGCATGTGCGGCCTCCTGAACAACTGGGACTTCTTAATTCTCTCAATCAAAACGCACCCGCCTGGCTGCTTGCCTTGTATCATTCGAATTATATCACGAATCCCGTCGTATTCCAGCCCGCTTCATCCCAGCTTCAGCGATTGAATGGACATCCCAGACCACAAAAACAGAGATCTACACCCTTTGCATAACGGCATAGACGGACTAGATTAACAGCCTGCATTTCATTGCAAAAGGACAAGGACTTTTCCAATATGGCATCGGTTGACGGCGAAATCGGAATCGTTGAGAAGCGGGATTTCCTATTCGGGGACAAGCCCGGCGACAAACTGCGCCTGGACTGCGGAAAGGAGTTCGGCCCGGTGAACATCAGGTATGAGACCTACGGCAGACTCAATCCGGCCAGGACAAACGCCGTCCTAATCCTCCACGCCCTGAGCGGAGACGCCCACGTCGCGGGCAGACACAGCGACTCAGACAGGAAGACCGGCTGGTGGGACTCCATGGTCGGCCCTGGCAAGGCATTCGATACCGACAAGTACTTCATCGTCTGCAGCAACGTGCTCGGCGGATGTTCGGGCAGCACAGGGCCACGCTCGACGGACCCGCTCACGGACAGGCTCTACAACATGGACTTCCCGGTGATAACCATAAGGGACATGGTCAACGCGCAGCACCGGCTCATGGAGCAGCTCGGAATAGAAAGATGGCTCTCGCTGGCCGGCGGATCGATGGGCGGAATGCAGGCGCTCCAGTGGGCGGTGTCATATCCCGGCAACGTCAAGTCGGCCATACCCATCGCCACGACATCGCGCCTGTCGCCACAAAGCATAGCCTTCAACTGGGTGGGGCGCGAGGCGATAATGGGAGACCCGGGCTGGATGGGCGGCGAATA
>CAZGJP010000261.1:0-4171 GCA_964526605.1 uncultured Lentisphaera sp. | reverse complement strand
AATGTCCTCAGCTCGACACTCGTGAACGACACCGGTGCAGGCACTGCAAGCACTGTTTACTCTTATGATGGATGGAATAGAGTATTGACTGTTACAGACCCTGAAAACAACACGGACGTGTTCAAATACGACCTGGCCTCCAACAAGACAGTCGTCATAGACAAAAGGGGCGCAAGCACCCTTTTCACTTTTGACAATGCGAACAGGCTGACAAGCACGTCGATGCCGGAAGTTCTCGATGGCGAGACTGGCGGCAACGTCCGTCCGCAATTGACGCAGGTCTATGATAAAAATGGAAATGTGATCCAGAGCACGGACACGCGCGGCCTCTCGACGGAAAACAATTATGATGCCCTCAACCGGCTGACAGCCATGACCGTCAAGGCCGAACAGGACATCGTAACGGAATTTTCCTATGACGCGAACAGCAACAAAGTGTCGGAGACTTTCAAGAGAGGGGATTTCGATCTCGTAACCTCATATGAGTATGACAATTTCAACAGAGTAAACAAAGTCACCGATCCGGAAACCTACTTTGAAACTTATTCTTACGATACTGTCGGCAACAAGCTCTCATCCACCGATAAGCGTGGCAAAACCAGCAACTTTGAATACGACAGGGCCAACCGGCTCGTGAAGACGATCCAGCCGGCGGTCGAGTGTTTCTCCGAGGGGAACGGCACCGGCGAGATAGTCTCCCCGACAACGCAGACCGTATACTTGAAGAACGGATGGGTGAGCCAGATCATCGATGCCAGAGGCAATGCCACGCAGTCCTTCTACGACATGGCGGGAAGGAAAATCAGGGTGCTCGATCCTGCAGGCGGGGAGATCATTTTCTCCTATGACAAGGCTGGGAATGCCGTCCATGAAACCGTGAAGGACGCAGGGGCTACGGGCGACCGGACAAGAAGTTTCGCGTTTGACAAGATGAACAGGCAACTCGTCGAGACGCTCGAACCCGGAACCGGATTGCAGAGGGTCTACGCCTACACATACGATCCGGCCGGGAACAAGTCTTCCAGGACGTTCCCGGACGGCACGGTCACGAATTATTCCTTCGATGCCCTCGGCAGGCTCATGTCTGAAAGCTATGCCGGAGCGGAGGCGCAGAACCGAAGCTATGAATACAATCTCAACGGGGCGGCGACAAAGGCGACCGACGCCTCAGGCGTGACGCAGTATGCCTACGATCTGTCTGGACGCATCGTTTCCGAGACGAGGAAGACCCCGGCGGGAGTTCAAGTCAGCCAAATCACCAGCACCTATGACAAGGCGGGAAACAGGCTGGCCGCGATCTATCCTGGAGGCAGGGTTCTATCCTCGACATACGACAAGCGCAACCTGTTGAAAACGCTTGTGGACGGTGACTCCACGAGCGTATACGGCTATGATGCCAATGGAAACCGGACATCGCTCGCATTGCCGAACGGCATAGTGACCGCAACGGCGTTTGATGACGCGAACAGGGTGACGAGCATCAGCCAGACATCCAATGGAACCGAACTTTACAGTTCCCAATACTTCTACGACAGGAACGCATCGCGGGTCAAGATCGTCGAAAGCAGGGACGGCGCCATAGTCAGGACAAGCATCTACGCCTACGACCAGGCCACCAGGCTCATTGGCGAAAACGACGGCACCACGAATATCGTCTATGGCTTCGACGATGCCGACAATAGGATTTCCAAGACCGTGAACGGTGTCGAAACGTCATACCAAGTCGACAAGCTGAACCGGGTTTTGTCCGCCACGACCGGCAACGACATTGTCAACTATGGCTACGACTTGAACGGCAATCGGATTTCAAAGAGCGGCTCCGGCATCCAGCCTGTGTCCTATTCCTATGATCGGGAGAACCGCCTTATTTCCGTCCAGGACGCGGGAGGGACCGTCCTCTTCTCCGCAACCTACGACTACCGCACGCGGAGACTTTCCTGTTTCGAAAACGCCACCGAAACAGAATATGTCTACGATGGAGGCGACTGCGTGCAGGAGCGCGATTCCGCTGGTTCCCTGACCAAACAGCTCATCCGCGGAACGGGGCTTGGCGGCGGGATCGGAAGCATCCTGTATTCCGAAACAGCCGGATCCGCTCCGGGAAGGGAATATCTCCTTTACAATGTGATCGGCTCGGTTGTCGTCACAACCAACGCCGACGCGTCCGTAAAATCCACTTCGCTATACGAAGCATTCGGCAAAGTGATCGCATCCACAGGAGCTTCTGGAAACAATCGTCTGTTCTGCTCCAAGGAGCGTTCTGAGTCCGTAGGCCTCGATAACTTCGGACACAGATACTTCGACTGGGAACTTGGAAGGTTCATCTCAAGAGACCCAAGCGGATATCCAGATGGTATCAATAATCAAATCTACTGCGGCAATAATCCCATCAATTACATCGACCCATTGGGGCTTTTTATTGGATATGCCATGAAATGGGCCGCCAATTATGTCAGGGAAAGTTCTGAAAAGATATCAAATGCCGTTGTTAATACAGGTCTCCCAGGATCGAATATCACCGCGCAAGCTATCGGCAGTGCTGGTGAAGCTTGGGCGACAGGGACATCAAAACTTTCGAACTATGATCCAACGGTAGCAGTTCCCAAATTAGTTAAGGGGGGAGTAGAGAATTATAAATTGGCAAGAGAAACTGGTAGCTCTGTCGCGGGGGCAACAGCATACAGCGTAGACATGACCCTGAACCCTCTTGTAGGCTTGGCCGAAGGCATAGAGGGTAAATCCCACCAACCATCAGATATCAGGAGTGGAGAAACAAACCTCTCATTGATAGAAAGATGCGAAAGATCTCTTGATAGTATTGCCGCAACTTCTCTGGCATTGCTTCCTGTCGCCAAGCAAACTAAAGTAATGATTGAAAAAGGCAGAAGCACTCCTCGCAATTATGCAGTTTACACCGATGAAAACGGTGTCCAGAGAATTATTTTTAAGGCAGATGAAGCATTTACCAAACAAGAAGCGAGGCCAGGAAGGAATATGACGAATGAAACGGGTGCTGGCTTAACTAGTGATGGCATGCCTTATGTAAATGAAGGCAGACATCGAGCCATAGGCGCAGCGCAAGGGGATTTGATACCCGCTGACAAGGGTGGAATTCCAGAAGCTCCTGGCTATCTGGATTACATATATGACGGTCCTGTTTCAGACAAAGCACCCAGAATAAGAGTGAAAGATCTGAGAATAGACAAAGATCCTCGCGACTAGAAATAAAAGGAGATGATATGACAAACGTGCCCACTTTTTCATCTGCTGTTAAAGATGTAGCCGATAAGCTCTATTCTGTTTCTCAAGAAGTTTTATCCGGCATGAATGCTGAGGTTGACGATTCGAAGTTTAAAATATTGAGGAATAAATCTTCTTGTATCCATCCAATAGCATTTCTGGTCTGCCTAACGGAGTTGAACCCGGTCGTTATTATACCTCTGTTCGAAGGTATTAACAAAATAGGTAGAGGAGAAAAAGCCGATATAATTTATGACATCAAGAATAAAGTTATTGAAGCCCAACAATGGGAAATATCGTTAAACGCTGGCGAGGCACGAATACGGGACTGGTATTCTTCTAATGAAAGCAGAATTATACCTAGCAAGCTTGTTCCATCTAAATTACCTTCAAAGCTAGTAACTGAAAAGGATATTGTTGATATCAAAAACTTCTTGTACACCAATGATGGAATATTAATTCCACATATATCGATAAAGTCAGATTGGACAGAAATGAAAGAATTTGATTGCCTCATTGGCATTTATTCAATTTTCATGTTCGCTTATATTAATATTTGTTCAAATTCCAACAACTGATTTTTATATGCTTGACATTAAGCGGAGTTCTTTGAAAACCTAACTGAATCGTTGTGTATGGGACCCTCGACTTCCTGCCGATGGAAAGCACTAACATTTGCATCGGGCATGAGGAAAAGAAATTGAGTGATATATGGGTTGTCTGAAACTAAATTCTGAATTGGAGTTTACCCCGATTCCGGAGGAGATCGGGGCGGCCATCGCAAGACACGAATTGCGTTTTGTTTATCCTAATGACGGCAACGCCGTCTGCGTAACAGACCCCGAGGGCCACAGCGCCCAAACTGAATTTGACGGTGCGGCCCGCCCGATAAAGACTGTCGTCAACCTCGACGACAACCCCGCCTTCCATA
>CAZGJP010000260.1:0-4185 GCA_964526605.1 uncultured Lentisphaera sp. | reverse complement strand
CGTCGCCCGGCTGTATCTCCGACCACTTCTTGGTCGGGACTATGTCGGCGACCGAGCAGGAATCAAGGACCCTCGTTATCTTGATTTCCGCGACGGGCTGGTCCTTTCTGGAGACCATGAGCGTTCTTCCAACAGGAATTTCAGCCGGGACGAACTCTTTCCCGAAAGGAGGCTTGTGGACCTTCACCTGTCCTTCATGGTCGAACTGGATTATGACGAAGTTCCACTTGTCGTTGACCTCGACGACCTTTCCGGTGAGCTTCCTCAGCAGGTCCTCGTTGGTGATCTTGCGGTCGGTGGGGAATCCTTCTCCGGCAATGATCTGCCTGTAGTTCTCTATCACGCCCTCCATTTCCTTCTTCTTGTTCTCGAGTTCGGCCTTGGCCGCGAGTTCCTTGGTGAGCTTGTCCTTCGTCTCGTTGAGTTCATCCTTTGTCGCCGTCAGTTCCTTCTTGGTGTTCTCGTGTTCGGCCTTTTTCTCCTTGAACTTGCCTTCGGCACTGGAAAGTTCGCCCGCATAGTCTTCGGATGTCATGGACGGAGGGGTGATCTCCATTATGCTGCAGACTTTCGCGATGTGCGAGGAATAGCTGTCCATGCGCTTCTTGAATGCATCCACCTTTCCGCCGAATTCGTTGAGGGCGGGCCTGAAGTTCTCCAAGTCCTTGAGGACGGTCGGATCCACGGTGAACCCCAGGGCCTTTGACGAGCTGACTATCTGCTCGACGATGGCTTCGTCGCGCGTATTGACCTTTGCGACCGAGTCCAAAAGGTTCTTCTTCTTCTCGTCGTAGGTTTTGAGGCTCTTGAAAACGGTTGTTCCGTAGGTTTCCGGAATCTTCAGGCTTTCAGAGACGGTGTTGAGGGCGTCCGCGAGCTGGTCCCTCTGCCTCATCAGGTCGCCGGTCTGCTTTTCGAAGGGCTTCAGGACGTTCTCGAGGTTGTCGTAATTGGCCAGATGCAGGGACTTGGCCTTGTTGTCGGCAGCCGCCTTCGGGTCCTTTTTCTCGTCCAGTTCCGGCTTCTGCTCCGTGATGTCTATCTTCTTGCTGAAGTCGGTATCACTCTCCTTGTCCATGATTGCCGAGACGTTTTTGATGGTCTTCGCCATCTTGTCGCCTCTGAAGCGGAGCTGTTCCCTTTTCTTGAAGAGTATGGTTCCGAGCACGACGCATGCGATGGCGAGTATCACCACCACGACATTGACGATCTTGTTCACGACGCCCATGAGAGACTCCTTAGTTTTCCCTTTTCATTTAAGAAAAAAGTAAAGATGGAAATTTACACAGGGGTTAAGATAGTGTCCGTCTGGCGGCTTGTCAAGAAAAAAAAAGAAAATATTTTCGTCCGGCGCCGGGGGGGAATCCGGTTGGAGGCGCTCCGCTGTGGCGCGAGTTTGCAGCCGGGCTTTGATTTCTCATGAAGAGGGGCTAGAGTATGCGGAATCATGGAGGCGGGAATGGAAGGCTTGGTTTCTGGCGGGACGACAAGGAGGAAGAAGGACATCGTGTCTCTTGTGGCCATCATGCTTTTCGCGGCGGGGCTGGTCTTCGAGATCTTCGTGATCTACAAGATTCCGGCGTTGCTGAACCAGGAGAAGAGATGGCGCAGGGATGTCGCCATGGAGGAGCTCGTCGAGATCCAGGACATGCTGAGGAGCCAGTTGACCGACGCTCGCGACAAGTTCAAGGCTGTGTCTGCGGAGGCTGGACTGGCGAAATCGTGTCTTGACGACTACGCCCGCTATCTTCGCGGCCACAAGGACTCGATGGGCGCGGAGCAGACTGAGAGGATGTTCTCCCATCTGCTCCAGTTCAAGCAGCTTTATGAGAAGGGCTGGGTTAAGAATGGCAAGGGGTTCTGTTCGGACAGGGGAATAGACCCGGAGCCATTCATGAAACATCAAATGGAAAGACTGAGATGATAGATTCCATCGCCAGAGTGGAGGAGATAATCTCCGGCTTCAAGTCCGCGAGGATAGCGGTATTCGGCGACTTGATGCTTGACATCCACATAAATGGGAAGGCCGAGAGGATATCGCAGGAGGCTCCGGTGCCTGTTGTCACGGTGAAGACCCCGAGATACAGTCTGGGCGGGGCGGCTAACGTCATAAAGAATCTTTGCGTGTATGGAGCGAAGACGCATGCCTTCGGGATAGTTGGCGCCGAAGAGTTCGGGACCTTGCTGGCCGGGCTGCTCGAGGACGCGGGTTGCAGCTGCGAAGGGGTTGCGAAGACGAGCGGGCGGCGGACCACTAGAAAGGAGAGGGTGATAGCCGGTTCGCAGCAGTTGCTCCGGATAGACTACGAGGACACTGGCCGGATCCCGGATCAAGTGCTCAAGCCCGTTCTGAACAGGTTGCTTGGGATGATAAGGAAGCGGCGCTTGGACGCGGTCGTGGTGGAGGACTATGCCAAGGGGCTTGTCGGCGCTGAAACGCTGCGTTCCATCGCAGAGGAATGCCGCCTCGCCGGAATCATATGCGCGCTGGATCCCCATCCTTGCCATCCGTTCGACGTGAAGGGCATAAGCTTCATGACACCGAATCGCAGCGAAGCTTTTGCTCTCGCCGGACTGCATCATGCGGGGGCGGACTCTCCGGAGGGCGAGAATGCCATTCTGAGGGAGGCGGCCAGACGGCTGATGAGGAAGTGGAATCCGCGCGAGCTGATAATCACCCTTGGTGCGGACGGAATGGCGCTTTTCAAGGGCGCCAGCGGGAGACCGCACATCATTCCCACGAAGGCGAGGGAGGTCTTCGACGTATCGGGGGCTGGCGACACGGTCATCGCCCTATACACACTTTGCCTTGTGGCCGGTGCGTCCTCCGAGGAGTCCGCGGAAATCGCGAACCACGCTGCGGGGGTGGTTGTCGGCAAGATAGGCGCCGCGACTGCATCCTCCGACGAAATCATCGAAAGCTTCAGAGGCGAAGGACTGAATTGAAAAAGGCGGTTTTCCTCGACAGGGACGGGACCTTGATTTTCGACGAGGGATACATTTCTGATCCCGAAAAGGTTGTCCTGATCCCGGGCGTTGCCGATGCGCTGAAGAGACTTTCCGGCGCCGGCTTCCTCCTCGTGGTGGTCAGCAACCAGTCTGGAATCGGGCGCGGATACTTCAGCGAGGAGAGCTCCAAGGCGGTGAACTCCCGGATGGAGCAGCTTCTCGCGGAAGAATCCGTCCGGGTGGACGGCATCTACTGCTGTCCGCATTCACCCGAGGAGAAATGCCAATGTCGGAAGCCCAGGCCCGGGCTTCTCCTCAAGGCGGCCGCGGAGCTTGGAATAGACTTGTCCATGTCCGCGATGCTGGGTGACAAGGAGTCCGATGCCGAGGCGGGACTCTCCGCCGGCTGCGGATGCAATCTAAGGCTTGCCCTCCAAGGGCAGGCTGTCAGGTCGGCGTTCCCAGTCGTCCGCTCGATGCCGGAGGCCGCGGAATCCATCTTGGATTTTTTTTCTTGAGCGTTTGATTTTTATTTCGCCCGCTGTATAATCCTTCTCCGCTCAAAAGTGCCATTCACGAACATCAACAATAAAAGTCGGAGGACAAAATGGCGGTAAAAGTTGGAATCAACGGATTCGGCAGGATCGGGCGTCTCTTCTTCAGAGCCGCGCTCAAGAACCCCCAGGTGGAGATCGTCGGGATCAACGACCCCTTCATAGACGCCGAGTACATGGTCTACATGCTGAAATACGACACGGTGCACGGGCGCTTCAAGGGCGATGTCTGCGACAAGGATGGCAAGCTGGTCGTGAACGGCAAGGCGATCAACGTCTACGCGGCGATGAAGCCGGAGGAAATTCCGTGGAAGGACTGTGGGGCGGAAGTCGTCCTCGAGTCCACCGGTGTTTTCACCGAAATACCGAAGGCTGAAGCCCACATCAAGGCCGGCGCGAAGAAGGTAGTCATCTCTGCTCCGTCCAAGGACGCTCCGATGTTTGTCATGGGCGTGAACCAGGACAAATACAAGGGCGAGACAATCGTCTCGAACGCATCCTGCACGACGAACTGCCTGGCGCCTGTGGCGAAAGTCCTCAACGACAGCTTCGGCATCGTCGAAGGCCTCATGACCACGGTCCACGCGACCACGGCCACGCAGAAGACCGTTGACGGCCCGTCGAAGAAGGACTGGAGGGGTGGCAGGGGTGCGGCTTTCAACATCATACCCTCGAGCACCGG
>CAZGJP010000259.1:0-4195 GCA_964526605.1 uncultured Lentisphaera sp. | reverse complement strand
TTCAAAAAATTTTTTTTTAGTTTTTTAACGGTTAAAAACCCGAGGGGAACAAAAGATTTTATTTTTTGCCCATTTATTAAGGGTTGGCAACTAAAAAAGGCTCGGACTCTCGATAATGCCCGAAATAGACATTCCATTCATAACGGTCACGACAAGCTACCCGGGGGCGAATCCGGAGGTGATCGAGGTGGACGTCGCAAAGAGGATAGAGGATGCAGTCTCGAAGATAGACGGCCTCAAGCACGTCACATCGACATGCATGGACAACCTCTGCCTGACCCTCCTCGAATTCGATCTCGGGGTGGACGTGGATGTCGCTGCGGTGGACGTGAGGGAGAAGGTGAACCTGATAAAAAGCGATTTCCCCGCCGATGTCGAGGAGCCCAGGATACTGAAGTTCGACGTCAACGCCCTGCCCGTGGTGACCATACTTCTGACTGGGGAGATGCCACTGGACCATCTCTACGACTACGCAAGCGAGAAGCTTGGGGACAGTTTTTCGACCATCCCCGGCGTGGCTGAGGTCCAGATCGCCGGAGGTGAGGATCTGGAGCTGCAGGTGATTCTGGACAAGGGCAGGCTGGCGGGATCGGGGCTGACCATCTCCGATGTCATACGCAAGCTACGCTCCTCGAATCTGAAAGTCCCGTCCGGGACCATCAATGATGGGGCGAGGGAGTTCACCGTCACGATGGATTCGGAGATGAAGACTCCGGAGGATTTCGGGAATCTGGAGGTGGACGACGATCCCGCCCGCAGAATCTACCTGCGGGACGTGGCGGAAGTGAAAATGATCTCCAAGCGGAAGAGGACCGCGGCCTTCCACAACGGCCGCCCGGCCGTCAACATGAAAATAGTCAAGAAGGGCGAGGCAAATTCGGTCGAGGTGGTGAACAGGGTCAAGCAGAGGCTCCGCGAGATAGAGACGTCGGGAACCAAGCCGGGGGGCGTCGAAATCAACTGGTTCACCGACGAAGGCGACTTCACCAAGGCCAGCGTGGACGACGCGTGGAACAGCGTCTTCCTGGGAATAGTCCTCACCGCATTGATACTGCTGATGTTCCTGCACGAGATCAGATCGACGCTCATAGTCGCCATTACAATGCCGGTCTCCCTGATCTGCACCTTCGGGATAATGCGTCTTTTCGGATACACCCTCAACAACCCCACTCTCCTGGCGCTCGGCACCTCCGTCGGAACGCTTGTCACCAATTCAATCGTCGTCATAGAGGACATATTCGTCAAGCTCGGAGAGGGCATGGAGCCTGTCGAGGCGGCGAAGAAGGGAAGCGCCCAGGTCGCCCTTCCGGTCTTCGTGAGCGCCATGACAAACGTGGTGGTCTTCGTGCCGATAGGCATGATGTCGAGCCTGATCGGCAAATATTTCGCTCCGTTCGCCGTGACGATGACGGCCGCCACCCTCGTGTCCCTCCTGGCCAGCTTCACCCTGACTCCCCTGCTGGCGTCCAAGCTGCTCCGGAAGAAGATGCCAGAACACCATAGCCCCCTCAGATGGTATACGGCAAGATGGAACAAGGCCTACGACTGGCTCGAGGATTTCTATTGGCGAGGCCTGAAACGGCTCTCCCTCCATCCATGGAGAGCTCCATTCCTGGCCCTGTTCCTGCTCTTCGCCACCCTCGCACTCGTCGCGCCAAGAGTCGGCCTGGCGTTCTTCCCGGAAAACGACAGGGGAGAATATATCATCAAACTCGAACTCCAGTCGGACAGCAATCTGGACACGGCGATCGCGGCCACCCTCGAGATCGAAGAGAAAATCAGGCGGATGCCGGAGGTGCTCGCGACATCGGCCCTCTGCGGAAAGGTCCAGGGAGTCATCGGACAAGTCTCGGAAGGAGTCTTCCTGTCAGAGATACATGTGAAGACGACAGGCAAGAATGAAAGGAGCATGGACCTGGAGGAGATGCGCGGAATGTTCAGGGATTTTCTGGGCGGGCAAGCCGGATTCAAGTCCACCGTCAACGTCCCCTCCCCCGTCGGAGGCTCGGCAAGCCAGGTGGAAATGGAGATATCGGGGGACGATCAGAAGACCATCGAAAGACTCGCGGCGCAGGCGGAAGCCACGTTCAAGGAAAGCCCTCTGATGACAGACGTGGACACGAACGTCCGCCCCGGCAAGCCGGAGTTGAAAATCGTCCCGAGACTGCCAATCCTCAACGACATGGGGACCAGTCCGGCGCAGCTCGGGGAAATCACACGCGGGGCGGTGGACGGAGTGAAGGCAGGGACCTATAAAGTCGGAGACAGGTCCTTCGATATACGGGTCATAGCCCGGGAACTCGGCGACATCGAAGCCGTCTCCACCTTCAACTTCTCCACCCGTAATGGCAAGCCCCTCGACCTGGACTCGATTTCGGAGAAGCGACGCGAGCGCATCCCGATCCAGATCGTCCGGGTGGACAAGCGCAAGACGGCCAAGGTCTACGCGAATCCACGGAAAGGTGTCGCTTTGGGAAGCGCATCGGCCCTGGCCGACAAGGAAATACCACGAATGCTTCCGGCAGGCTACAGCTTCCGCTTCGCAGGCCAGATAGAAAAGATGAAGGAAGGTCAGGCCGACTTCCTCTCCGCGATCCTGAGCGCAATAGTCCTCACGTATCTGCTCATCGCCGCATCGCTCGAGTCGTGGACCAAGCCGATTATAATCATGGGGACAGTCCCGCTCGCCCTCATGGGCATGTTCATGGCGCTCTTCCTCGCCGGAATGCCCTTGTCCATGATGGGGCTGCTTGGATTCGTAATGCTCATAGGCATTGTCGTGAACAACGCCATCCTCATGATGGACGAGCTCGACATACAGATGCGCAAGGGAATTCCCGAGCCCGAAGCAGTCCTCCTCGCATCAAAGATGGTCTTCCGTCCCATTCTCATGACCAGCATCGCAGCCACTCTGGGAATCGTCCCCATGGCTTTCGGAACCGGACTCGGATCCGAACTGCGCTCCAGCTGCGGAATGGGAATAGTCGGCGGCCTCGTCTCCTCCACGATACTGTCCCTCACAGTAATCCCGATGGGCTATCTTTTCTTCTATGTCAGAAAGCCGGAAATGTCGCGCCACACAAACGCATCATCCTAAACACGAGATGAAATGACAGGACAACTCGCAGATCCAAGCCGCGGAATCGCTTTCGTCACCGGGGGCACCGGCCTGCTCGGCTCACGTCTGATCTTCGACCTACTCTCCGGCGGATGGAAGGTCAGGGCCATCAAGAGGAGAACATCCTCGACTCGAACCATGGAGTCGCTTTTCAAGATATGGGGGGACGGCCCGCAGAATCTCTTCTCCTGTATCGAATGGCGCGATGGCGACGTCCTTGACAAGTCTTCCATCCTCGAGGCCGCGTCAGGCGCCTCGAGGCTATACCACTGCGCCGCCATGGTCTCCTTCGAGCCCGAGGAGAGGACGCTGATGATGGATGTCAACGTCCGTGGCACGGCCAACGCAGTCTCCGCCGCCCTCGAATGCAAGGTCGGAAAATCCTGCTTCGCCAGCTCCGTCGCAGCGCTCGGCAGAGGCGATCCAAATAGAAAAGACCAACCCGTGGATGAAAACTGCGACTGGCTCCCTCTCGGATGGAATTCATCCTACTCAGAGAGCAAGCATCTCGCCGAGAAGGAAGTCTGGCGGGGAATCGAGGCCGGCATGAAGGCGGTCGTCGTGAACCCCTCCATCATCCTTGGCGCCGGCGACCCGGTGAAGAGCTCCGCAAGAATATTCCACGTAGCGACGAAGGGCAATCCCTTCTACACCGACGGATGGAGCGGATTCGTTGACGTCAGGGACGTCTCCCGCGCGATGATCGAACTCGCCGGGAGCCAGATCGAGGCCGAACGCTTCATCGTCAGCGAGGGAAACCATAGCTACAAGGAACTCTTCGAACTGCTCGCCAAACATCTCGGCAGGCGCCCGCCATTCATCCGTCTGGGCCCGGCGGCCCTGGGACTGGCGTGGCGGCTCGAAAAGGCCAGAAGCATCGTGGCGCGGAGCAAACCGGTCATCACAAGAGAGACAGCGCGCACCGCAAGCTCCAGGCATCTCTACAGCAACGAGAAAATCAGGAAATCCATCAACTTCGAATTCACCCCGCTTGAGAAATCCATAGAGGACAACTCCCGCTTCTTCAAGTTGCTATTCCCATCCGGATAAGCTATATTGTTCGCCATGGACAAGATC
>CAZGJP010000258.1:0-4201 GCA_964526605.1 uncultured Lentisphaera sp. | reverse complement strand
ATATCTTGTATCCGAGCTTTTTTCCATCGCTACCCAGATCGTTATGATTATGTGTCATCTTCAGCCCGGGTCGGGCCTGCGCATCCCCCCACGCCAACTCCGACGCAGAATAGACAAGGAGTTTTATCCCCAAGGGTGCCAGTTCCGCATGAATGTCTGACACCAGGTCGCGCCTGGAGCATTTGCTTGGACGGATGCCGGTCAAACGATCATATGTCTCATTTGGAGCACAGAAATGTCCCGAACCCTGACCGATGGTGATGAAAAAATATCTTGCGTTCACGGACTGAAGTTGCCGAGCAAGCCCACTTACGTCGAATGAGTCGACCTGCTGGTTCCACTCTTCGGCCGTCATTCTGGAACCGGATTCACTCGGGGGTACGGCCAGATAGTGGCAGAACACGCCCCAGGCACATTCAGCAAACCAATTAGTATTCATTATGTGTCCAGCATTATTTTATGGTTGGCAAAATTCAGTTTGACTCGTGAAATGAGCGGAAGAAAAAATATTACCCCGTCATCGTTATATTAGTGTAGACCAGTGGTAACAACAAATCGTACTCCTGCGGTCAACCACTGGCCAGACATTTTCTCAACATATTGAAATCCCTGATGGCATTTCGATACAAGCCTTCAATGGAGAGGTCGGAGCGTACGCCCTCGGTGAATTCGATGGTGTAGGTGCCGGAAAAGCCGAACTCCATAAGCCATGCGACATTCCGGCGCACCTCGTCCTCCGACATCATGCTGTCCTCCGATGAGAGCTTGCAGTGGATATGCGTGAGATATTTGCCGTAAAGGCCGAAGCGTTCACGGTAGGTCTCCTCGTCACTGTCGAAATGAATTATGCCTCCGACATTGATTCCACCAAGCTGTCCGTAAGCGCTTGCCGCGACTTTCGCATCCGCAGTGGTTGTTCCACGGTGGTTTTCGCTGATCATGCGGAAGCCGGGCTTGAACAGTTTCGACCATTCCTTTACGACAGAGATGTAGATGTCCTGACGCTCGGGAAGTTTCCCGAAATTGAACTTCATCCCGTCTGCCGCGAAAAAACTGGCCAGTTCCGCGGTTTGCTTGCGGCCTTCGATGCCTTCCGGTTCGCACGACGCATAGCTGTTGACTAGGGACACGGGCACAGGGCCGATCCGGATACGTTCGCGCTCTTCATCGTCAACAAGAACAGCGTGGTTCTCCCAAAGCTCCAACCCGTCGAAGCCATCGTCTGCAATGCGCTGCATCCAGTCCGAAACCAGAAATGTCGGACGCTTATCCTCTTTTTCCCATCGATTACGTTCGAGCAGAACTGTCCCGAGATAAATCTGTGAACTGCTTCCCATATCAAGAATTCCCCCTTGCTGATCAGGTCATCAATGAATATCGTTTTTCATCAATCACATAATTCAACGGTCTCCCCTCGACAAAAGCGCGCAGATTTTCCAGCAGAATCTCATCGCGGCGTGACAGTGTTCCATCGTTCGCCCAGGGTTTGGAATTGCTGCCCGTGTGGCAGGTCCATATCAGATTTTCCCATTTGCGCGCTTCATGATCCGGAGGAAGATCGTCCGGATCCAGCACATCCAAGCCGGCCCGCAGGCGACCGGATTTCAATTCAGAAAAGAGAGCATCCTGATCGAAGATCGCCCCACGCGCAGTGTTGATGAGAATACCTTGGTCTGGAAGAAGAGACAAGAGCCCAGCGGTGATGGTTTTTTCAGTTTCAGGCGTCAATCCTGCATGAACAGCAACCGCTTGTGACCAAGCGAACAATTCCTTAAGAGAATCCACCCGGACACAAGAATCAGGGATCTCCGTGATGTAGGGGTCGAAAATTCGGATATTCGCCCCAAGCGGCAATATCAATCTGACAAACTCCCTGCCAGCGAATCCACATCCGTAAATTCCGACACGCAACCCACGTAGAGTCCCCCCAACACTCCTAATAACGCACCGCTCCCCGTTTCGAACCTCCATGATTCTGCGATATAAATCCTTCAAACAGGCATACAATAATGCCAACGATGTCTCCGCGAGTCCCAGAGCGGGCGAATCCCCCCAGTTCGTGATTTGGATATTGGAGCGAACTATGGGCAATCCTATGAGATGCCGTATAGAACCGTGAAGGTAGGATATGTATTTGAGACGACCTGGCTTCTCAGCAAGTTCGTCCGGAAGACGCGGACCACGGGAAAGCAATAAAATATCATACCCCCTTATAAGCTCCGCAAGCTCTTCAGGGCTTAGCCGTTCCCAGTCTCCATTCACAGTCAGTTCCAAGCCAGGAACAACCTTGACCTCCTCGATCACAGCTTCTGAAATTCCTCTCGGATTCAACAAGTAAAGCGCATTCATAAAACCCTTTTTTCTTGAAGAAAATTTTTCATTTTTTCAACCGTCTCCTAATGTTTTTTTCTGCCTCTGCCCAAATGCGTTCGAGATTCAGAAAATATTCTACACTATATCTTCCGCCAGACGCTTTCAAATGCAAACTCTTAACTTTTCAAGCAATACTTTTTGCATTTTACGAACTTCAGGATACATTCATTTACATGAGAAGTTCGAAAAAATTCAAGAGGAGGCGGGTTCTATACCTGAACTTGAGTACTTTTTACAACTATTATACTCACAAGGGAATCGTGGACTTTGCGGCACACCACGACTGGACGCTTTCCTATGTGGCATCCGCTCCCAATCGCGATTTGCTCTCGAAACTTAGCGGTTACGATGGCATAATCTGTTTCAGCAGCGATAAAAGGCACCTGCAATTGATTCATGACAACACGGGTGTGCCGCTGGTTGTAACCACTTCTTCCGCAAAAGAGCTCAGGATCAAGCGCGTCGTTTTCAACGATATGGCAATTGGTAGAATGGCTGCTGAATATCTGGTCAACAAGGGATTCAAGCGCATTTTCATGGTCTATTCTGGGAAAATTCAAAAAAAGGTTGCCGAAAACCGGATGAAGGGCCTGGGCGAACTTGCGAAAGAGCATGATGTCTTCATCCGCGGAGTTTCACTAAAGGTTTTTTCAAGAATTCTATCAAAAACGGAATTGCCTTTTGCCGTGATATTGACAAATGACACTCTTGCACAAGAGGTGATTTATTCCATACGCGACAGGAAGCTGAACATTCCGACCGACGTTGCAATTCTTGGCGTGGACAACGATCCGCTCTATTGCGAAACCTCCGGAGTTCCAGTGTCAAGCCTTAAGATCAACGCTGAAAAACGCGGAACACTTGCAGCTCAATGCCTTGATCGTCTCATGGACGGTTCGGACGATTTTCCAGACATCACCTACATCGAGCCGGAGGGAGTCGTCGAAAGGATATCAACCGATGTATATGCGATTCCGCATGTGCCGACGGTCAAGGCGCTGCGGTATCTTCACGCCCATATATTTGAAAAGGCATTGACTGTCAATGACATCGTCAGCCAGTCCGGAGTATGTCGTCGCCGCCTTGAAAAAACCTTTTTGCATTATTTGAACAGATCCATCCCCAATGAAATACTACGGCTCCGAATCGCCAAGGTGATCAATCTGATAAGGCATTCTGGGAAAAACATATCCGAGATAGCCGAAGAATGCGGCTTTTCCTCTCACCAGTCCATGTCTCGCGTCTTCAAGAGAAAGCTAAAAAAAACCCCCTCGTCTTTCAAAAATGACGCCTAGTTGAAAAAAGCGGACCGGAGGTTAGCTTTTTCCTTTTGACAATCAACAGGCGAGGAAGGAATCAATGAAGAAGCACAACGATTGGGAGAATCCGGATCTGCTGCATGTCAACCGCGAGGAGGCGAGAGCCTATTCGATACCGTTTGCGGATTCCGCGGCCGCCCTCGGAGCGCGGTGCAGGGAGGATTCCGACCGCTTTCTCCTGCTTGGCGGGAAATGGAATTTCAAATACTGCGAATCGCCCTGCGACGAGAGCGACCGCTTTCCGGCAAAAACGGATTTCTCGTCATTTGGCAGGATCGAGGTCCCTTCGAACTGGCAGATGAAGGGGCATGGCAGGCCGCAATACACGAACGTTAAGTATCCGATTCCCCTTACCCCCCCCATGGTTCCGGACGAGAACCCCATCGGTCTCTATCGTCGTGAGTTCGATCTGCCGGAGGACTGGAGAGGAATGGAGGTCATCCTCGTGTTCGAAGGAGTTGACAGCGCCTTCCACAGCGGGGTGAACGTAAACTTCGTCGGCTTCAGCA
>CAZGJP010000257.1:0-4203 GCA_964526605.1 uncultured Lentisphaera sp. | reverse complement strand
GCTCTGTGACCGCATCCTGCGCCGACGAGGCGGGGAGAAAGGATTTTTCAAATGAGATCCGCGAATACGCCCGCCTCTGCCGGATCTTCGGGACGAGATACATACGCATATTCGGGGGAAAAATCGGGGAGAGAACCCGCTTCGAGGCGCTAAAGACGGCGCGTCCATTCCTGCGCGAGCTTGCGAAAATCGCGGAAGACAACGATGTGGAAATACTGATAGAGACCCACGACGACTGGATTGCGTCGGACGACTTCCTGCAACTGCTCGAATGCGCGGAATCTCCCCGCATAGGCGCCCTCTGGGACGTCCACCACCCATACAGATTCAAGGGAGAACCGCCCGCGGAGACTTGGAACAAGGTGGGCAAATACGTCCGCAACACGCACTGGAAGGATTCGAGGACTTTCAAGAATCCCGATGGCGGCAATGGCTTCAAGCCCTGTCTTTGCGGCGATGGCGACGTGCCATACGCCGAAATACTGTCCGTCCTGCGCAGTGGCGGCTACGACGGCTGGCTCACATACGAGTGGGAGAAGCAGTGGCATCCCGAAATAGAGGAGCCCGAAACCGCATTCCCTAATTTCATCAAGACCATGAGAAAGCTCGGAGCCTGAAAAATGCCGGCATTTTTCTCTAAGGAAGACTGGAGCAGGATAGGGGAGAATTGTAAGAGTTCAGCAAAGACGTGAGCCCGCCATAAGGGCGGACAAGCTTCGCAACGTCTCAAGAATGACGGGGGTTGCTGAACTCTTACGTTGCGTCTATCTTTCATTCTGATTGCAATGTGGACGGTATGTCCGGGTTATGAAATGGTCGAGGGAAAATCTTGGAAGGCTTCCCGTGAAGAGCTGGTGCGCGGAACCGGAGGCCGAGGCGTTGAAACAGGCTGCGAATCTCGCAGACCACCCCGCCGTGTCCGGGCACGTTGCGCTCATGCCCGACTGCCATGTCGGCTACGGGATGCCCATCGGCGGAGTGATAGCCTGCGATAATGCCCTGATCCCGAACGCCGTGGGCGTGGACATCGGATGTGGAATGTGCGCGGTGCGGACGAATGTCGAGGCGCTGGATGCTTCGCCCGAAATGGTAGGAAAAGTCCTCCACGGCGTGGGGCGCTCGGTGCCTGTCGGCGAGGGCAGGGCGCATCGGTCGCGCCAGAGCTGGGATGTCCTGGACGAGCTGAAATCGAAGCGTCCCGGCGGGGTTGACTCCTCCTGCTGGAACTTGGCATACTGCAATCTCGGCACCCTCGGAGGCGGGAACCACTTCATCGAGATACAGAAGGGGAGCGACGGACTCGTCTGGCTCATGATCCACAGCGGTTCGCGCAATCTTGGCTACCGGATAGCCGATCACTACCATAAGCTCGCCGTGGAGCTTGACCGCCGGATTGGGGTCGCTATCCCGGACAAGCAGCTTGCGTTCCTGCCAGCCGACTCCCCGGAGGGAATGGCCTATGTGCGGGACATGGATTTCGCCCTGGAATACGCACGCGAAAATCGCAGGCGCATAATGGCCGCTTTCAAGGTGGAATTCTCCCACGTCTTCAATGACGCTGGATTCGGCGCCGAGATCAACATCCACCACAACTACGCCGCGTTGGAGGAGCATTTCGGGAAGCGGCTGTGGGTTCACCGCAAGGGCGCGACGTCGGCGAAAAAAGGCGAGACGGGAATAATCCCCGGAAGCATGGGCACGGCATCATACATCGTCGAAGGGCTTGGAAATCCCGAATCGTTCATGAGCTGTTCTCATGGAGCCGGACGGAGGATGGGGCGCTCCGAGGCCTGCCGCAGGCTCTCCAAGGATGACTGCGAAAAGGCCATGCGCGGAATCGTCTTCGAGGGCTTCAAACCTAAAAAAGGGCGTTTCGGACGGCGTGGGGATTCGGGGGGAGCCCTCTTCGACCTCGAGGAGGCTCCGCAGGCCTACAAGGACATCGAGGACGTGATCTCGTCCGAACTGGACCTTGTCGCCCCGAAACTGAAACTCCACCCCCTCGGAGTGGTGAAGGGATGAACCCGCGCATAGGTCAATCCTGCCCCGGATGCGTGGGACGATACAGACAATCCTGAATGATGCTTCCGGCAACACATTCCTGGCCTCGCGCCAGAATCTGCCTATCGGCGGAAAGGATCCCTGGATTGTTTCAGGCTGCTACGAGGGGATACGCGGTTACCAGACCGATGCTTCACAGTTCCTAGGGACTGAATTCAAGAGGAGCGGAAAGGCGGAAGGGCTTGCAGTACTGGAACCGGAATTTGGCCGCCTGCAGCGGGAGTTTGCAGCACATGTGCTCTATTCAAAATGGATTTCACTGAAGAAAGGCGAGGAAGTTTCGCTCACGTTCTTTTCCAGCTTCAATCCCGACCACAAGAATCCCACATCTCAAAAAGACCTCGCACTGGTCCCGCGGCGGCCTAGATCAATAAAAATCTCTGCGCCGCTTGGGGAATCTGTCGGTGATTGTGAAAACATTTTCTCGCCAATATCCTTTTTCCCGACGGGGAAAATGGATGAGCAGGAATTGAAATCGGTATTTCCGGGAAAATGGACAAACATCGAGAAGGCGGGAGGGGAACTTCTTTCCTTCCATGTCGACACCAGTACCCATGTGGTGATGCCGGAAAAGGACATGGGCATGCAAAAGACCCACGGCCACATCATGCGCGGCGGGAAAGGGCTCTATCCCGACGACAACAATATTTCGGCAACGGCCTGGATCGCCGGGATCTTCGCATCGCACATCTCCATCGGCAATCCGACGTCGAACAGGTTCGTCAGCATATCGGCCGGAGACCAGTGGAATGCGCTCAGGGCTACAGGACTGAGAATCTTCGTATCGAGAAACGGAAGATGGGAGATGTTGGGGATGCCTTCGGTTTTTTTCATCGAATACGCAAGATGCGTCTGGATATACAAACACGCCGATGGCAAAATCCGGATTGAAACGGCAACTGATGAAAATAACAGGCTAATTGTTTCGGCAAGTTTCGAAGGTGAGAAATTCCGCTCCATCGTCTTCATCGCCCCTGATGAGACAAACAATATCTCGCATGTCATGGAAGATTCCCGGACGGCGAAATTATTCTCGACTCCGGGCAGCAGATTTGCCTCGGCATATCCCGAGGCATTCATGAAAGCCACATTCGAAGGAGAACTTGAGTCTTCCGGAGGAGACGAAATTTTCATGCTTGACGGAAAATCCTGCGGCGTAAATGCCGTCGGCTATTTCTCTGCCCCGCAGAAAAAATTCAGCATATGCTTTTCAGGACGTTCGACATTAGAAGATTCCTCTGCAAGGGAACTTGACGTTGCAGGAGCCCTGAAACGTCTGCCGCTCCTGGAAACTTCTTCGCAGGACGATACTGGCGACCGTCTCAATTCAATCATTTCCTGGTTCTTCCACAACGCAATGATCCATTTTTCAAAACCATACGGGCTCGAGCAGTTTACAGGAGGCGGATGGGGTACGCGTGACGTGTCACAGGGGCCGATGGAGGTAATGCTTTCAGTCGGAGCCGTTGAGGACGCTAGGAAAATATTGTGCAAGATCTACAGCAAGCAATACCTCTGCGACGGGGACTGGCCACAGGCGATCTGGTATGACCGTTACGGTAGCAAACAGCCACGAAGCTCCAGTCACGGCGACATCGTCGTCTGGCCGCTGAAGGCGGTCTGCGAATATTTAGAAGCAACTGAAGACTATGCAGTACTGGACACCCAGCTCCCGTATGTCGGTGACGATGGAAATCCAACAAGAGAGACTGAACCTCTGTCCAAACATATCGCCCGCCAGCTCGCCAGGATCAAGGCCTGTTTTGTTCCCGGTACATCGCTCGTAGCCTATGGACATGGAGACTGGAACGACAGTCTACAGCCTGCAAAACCGGAACTGGCGAAAAACCTGGTGAGCAGTTGGACGGTCGAACTCGTCTACCAGTCAGTCCGCCACTATTCCGAGCTTTGCCACAGGAAAGGGGACAAGGCTCTTGCCGGAGAACTTGACGGATTGCACAGCAAGGTAAGAGATGATTTCAACAAATATCTGGTCAGGGAAAATCTTGTGACAGGTCTCGCCCTTCGATCGGAAGATGGAGCGATGGAACCACTTTTCCATCCCATGGACAAGCGGACCGGCATCCAACATAGCCTGCTCCCGTCGACGCGCGGAATCATCAGCGAGATTTTCGACAAGGA
>CAZGJP010000256.1:852-4207 GCA_964526605.1 uncultured Lentisphaera sp. | reverse complement strand
TAGTAGTTTATCCTTGACCAGCAATGTTTGTATCGGCCCTGTTTATATGTATAATAATGTGGATAATCGTTCTTTAATCTGTTGGAGTCATCCGGAAGGGAATGCTATTCCGTTAGACCTGGAATGTGAAAAGTTTTCCGTTTAGTTTTTTGAATCATTCTTGTTCTTTCTCCCCTTTGAGTCTAATAAAGTCTACTTCTGCGCTACAAGACGCGCTATGGTCTTGGAACCCTGGCGACCGGCTTTGTCCTCAGGGTGTTCGCTTTATCTACAGTCGGCAGATAAATGGAGACCTTGTTCCCTTGCCTGGTTCACTACCTATAAGAACTGAACCATTATTCTGCTTCAATATCCCGTATACAATAGAAAGCCCAAGGCCCGTACCTTTACCAATCTCCTTGGTAGTGAAAATGGTTCAAATACCCTTAAAAGCAATACAATGATAAGAAAAAGATATGCCAGGATCTTACGATCTATCACTATGGCAATCCATTCCTATTTCACTAACCCTATCAAAGACCTCTGATACAAGAATGTCTTTTATTGTTATAATGTTGACTTCATGTTCCTTATACATTTCTATCATAGATTTATTGATACTATCGATTGATTCTTTTTTTTGCTCAAGTATTTCCATTCAATTTTGCTCCTTGAACTATCAGAACCTGATGCCACATTTCCTTAGAGCTTCCCGCCTCAGTTTTTTCGTCAGTCTTCCGATTTTCGAAGAAACGTGGGGATGTCGTAATTCTCATCTTCATCAGTGAAAAATCCGCACTGCTGCTTTGAAGCAACTTCAGGCTGCTGATGCTGCCTGTTGCGGACGAAAGCTGGGATTTCCCTGTTAGTTTCAGCTTTCCCTGATATCCGCGCAGCGTTGTATTTCAGTTCCTTATCGGATTCTTCCCGATCGAAACAGTCGCCGAAACCGGTTGCGATTGCCGTTATCTTCACAAAGTTGCCAAGCTCCGCATCGATGACCAGACCGACAATAATATTTGCATCCTCGTGCACTTTTTCGTGAATGATACGGCTCGCAGTATCGAATTCGTCCATTGTCATGTTCGAGGAACCGGATATGTTGACCAGCACCCCCTTTGCGTTCGAAATATCGATTTCTTCGAGAAGCGGGCTGGAAATGGCCTTGGTCGCGGCTTCGACTGCCCTGTTGTCGCCGGATGAAATGCCGATTCCCATCATGGCCATGCCCCTCTCGCTCATGACGGCTTTCACGTCGGCAAAATCGACGTTTATGAGTCCGGAAGTTGTAATCAGATCGGAAATTCCCTGAACCGCCTGTCGAAGCACATCGTCGGAGGGTTTGAAGGCGTTCAGAATTGACATGGATTTCCCCGCCAGTCCGAGAAGGCGGTCATTGTTGATAACAACTAGCGAATCAACATGTTTCTTGAGTTCGGCAACTCCATGTTCAGCTTTGGAGAGACGCTGTCTCCCCTCGCGGGTGAACGGTTTGGTCACGATCCCTACCGTCAATGCGCCGAGTGCCTTTGCCATATCGGCTATAACCGGGGCAGCACCGGTCCCGGTCCCACCGCCGAGGCCCGCGGCAACGAAAACCATGTCGGCCCCGCTGAGTACTTCCGCCAGCCGCTCGCAATCTTCCAGTGCAGCCTTCTTGCCCACGTCAGGATTGGCGCCCGCGCCTAGGCCCCTGGTCAACTGTCTGCCAAGATGAACCTTCACCGGAGCTTTAGACATGCGCAGTGCCTGGATATCGGTATTGGCGACAATGAAATCGACGCTTTGGATATTGCAGGATATCATCGCATTAACCGCGTTGCCGCCGCCCCCGCCAACACCGATAACCTTGATCTTCGCACCCTGATCAACGCTTTCATCAAGTTCGAACATTTTTTGCACCCTTTTCGTTTTTGATAATGTCGTTGAATGGAACCAATAACATACCTGAATTATTCTCTCATCCGCTTCCCAAGCACCGGAACACAGTCTCATCCGTCCGTTCTCCCCTCCAGTTGGAGCTCCGGCATCCCGTCAACAAGCTGCCGCGAATGGACTGAAAGTCTTCTTTCAGCGTCACTCGGCAGTTTGATTGTTTCTGCGGAATCAGCAGTGTCTCTGAGCATACAAGAGTGACAAACCATCTCCATTTGCTTCGGGACTCGTTAGTCTCGGTCCGGACATGGAAAGTACTGCCTTGTAAATTAAGTTCTATGACCAATGAAAAACAGGAGGGAGTTTGTAAGAGTAGCTTGCTCGGTCAGGATTAAGAGCATTAAGACCAGACTATTTTCAACATGGAGTTTCATTCAGAATTTTTTGAAGCCATGAATTAAATATTTATTATATCCTCAATAACGAATCAGATCAATCCAACGAAAGTAGGATTTTTGTTCACAGCAAATATCCCGTTTTTTTCGATTCACAGGCAGTAAAAAAACCCACCAGTATTTTCGGGCTTTCCCCTAAAAACTTTTTCTGACTGACAAAACCTTCCTTGTATGGTTAAAGTTCAGGATGCAGGAACCTCTATCCTGAACTGCGCACCTCCAGCGACGTTCTCAGCGCTCAATCTCCCCCCCCATGCTCTTTGCGATGATGTTTTTCGACATGAAAGGGCCTAGTCCCGTCCCGCCCTCCGCCTTCCTGGTTGTAAAATACAGTTCGAAGATTTTGTCCAGTTCCGGGTCGGGTATGCCGCCGGCATTGTCCGTAATTGTGACGACCGTTTTCCCGCCTTCGGTAAAAGCCTTAAGCATCACACGAGGAGTTTCGATGTTTCTCTCCACCAGAGCGTTTTTGGCGTTGCCCAAGAGATTGAGCAGCACCTGGGCGAATTCCCTGCGATAGCCGAGCGCCATTACACCTGCATCAACGTCAAGCTCGACGTCTATGTCATGAAGTCTCAAAGCGGGAGCGACGAAAACGATGGCGCTGTCGATGGAATCTTTGATAAGGAATGCCGTTTTTTCTTTCTCCGGGCTGTAAAAATCCCTGAAAACATCAATGGTTTGCGCCATATGGTCCACCAACGCCATTATGTTACTGACAGTTTCCTCGATGCATTCATTCGTCAGTTCGCCATCCTCTGCAATTAGTTCCATACCCTGAATAATGAGGGAAATGGAGTTGAGTGGCTGTTTCCACTGGTGGGCGATGTGGTCCAGCATTTACCCCAGTGCGGCCTGGCGGTTCTGTTGTACGAGCATCCATTCCTTCTGTTTCAGGTCATTGATGTCACGGATTATTCCGACAAGGTATTTTTCACCATGCAGGTTCCCGTAGAGACTTTTTTCGTGAGGAACACGCGAGTTTGCCCTCGCGCATTCGTTATCTCTTCCTCGTTGACGTTTTCCCGTTCGCTTTCGAAAACGAT
>CAZGJP010000256.1:0-842 GCA_964526605.1 uncultured Lentisphaera sp. | reverse complement strand
TTATTTTTTTTTTTTGTTAAACGGTTTTTTGCCATCGGGCTTAGTTTTTTATTTCTTGTTGTAGTTTTCCCGTTCGCTTTCGAAAACGATTTCATCCTTTTCCCGGGACAGTTCGACCCTGTACCAGGGGAAGAAATCGGAATCGGCCCTGCCGACCAACTCTTCCCGGCTGCGTCCGGCCAGAGAGCAAAAGGCATCATTTGCCAGGACCAGCCTGCGCTCCCGATCCTTGACGAAAACGGGGTCGGCAATGGTATTGATTATGCTGGCCAGATAATCTCTCGATTCCTGCAATGATTCCTCGGCCTTTTGCCGGTTCTTCACTTCCAAGGCAAGATTGAGGTTTTTCAGGCCCAACTCGGCCATTATCAGTACCAGATTGCGGTAATAATCCATGGTGTTGCGGATCTGCTCGTGGGTGCATATCGGAACCTTGGCTAATGCCTCGATATAGGCGTTTTCATCGAAGCCGAACTCTTTGGCCTGAGCGCGGTAAAATCCCACATCAGGTTTCTCGTCATCGTAGAAAAATTGCCCGGTAAACAGGGTGGCCAGGTGCTCTCCGCCGATAATAATCGGTATGGCGACATCCCTCAGACCGTTCCTGCAGCGATAATCCACGTATCCTTCGTTAAAATCGCGCAGATGTGCCTTGATGTATGCGTCGCTATCGTGGCAGCGGGCGCAGGTTACCGGATGGGAGCGGTGAAAATGAACGCAGATATCCTGCCAGCCCACGGCTGCTAGAATGTTTTCCTCGGTGTCCAGTATGGCCGACAGTATCCCTGTCATCTTGTGCTGGGCTTCCAGAAGCTGTCTTATCTGTTCTATATCGACGAGTT
>CAZGJP010000255.1:0-4224 GCA_964526605.1 uncultured Lentisphaera sp. | reverse complement strand
TGCGGAGGGCGTTCGGACTTGTTCTTCTTCTCGAGTTTTTCCACGTTTTCCCCAAATGTTAAGTTTTCATCGCGGAATTGCGGGGACAGGGAGGAGAGGATGTCTTCGGTTCTACGAGCGGAAGCCTGCGTCGGACATCTGGGCGGCAACAGCCCTATCCCGCCTGATCTCGGTCTTCTCCTTTCCGCCGCCGGTCAGCATAACGACCAGCACGCCTACCAATCCGAGAATCAGAAGAACGAGAACCACGACTATTATGATCGTGATCTTCTGCGTCTTCGCACCCTTCTTGTTCTGGGCGAACGGGTCGAAGTTCTCCATCGTCTTCACGGTCGAGACACCAACCTGCGCTCCATCGAGGTTTATGCCCGTCTGCGTCTTGATCGCCGTGGTCATGGACTTGTCTTCGCAATCGTAGAGGATCTCTATGCCGCCGACCTGCACGATGTCGCTGTTCTGAAGCTCCTGCTCGGTCACGGGAATGTTGTTTACCCTAGTGCCGTTCGTGCTGTTCAGGTCTCGGAGCACATATGTGCCACCCTTCTTCACGAACTCGCAGTGCTTCGAGCTGACCGTCGGATCCTTCAGAAATATCTGGTTGGCCTCCACCCTCCCGCACGTGTAGACATCATCCACGAGTTCAACGGTCTTTCCCCTGAACTGCTCGGAAAGTACTATCAGTCTTGGTGTGCCAGCCATCGTATCTAAAGGATTATTTGTTTGAAATAAAACCAAAATCTACATCCCATCCCCAAGATTGTCAAAGCAAAAATCCTTTTTTTTACGGAAAATTTATGGATAATCCTCCCTTTCGTTCTGGCTTTTCCTCCACGGCGATGTATATTTCATGCTCCAAATCCATCAATCGTCTCTTACAAGCAAGAACAAAAAAGGATGCGACAATGGCGAAATTCGAGATAGGATCATGCCTCTCCGTGGACTTCGCGGACATCAAGGCATGCACGAAGAAGCTCTCCGCAAAACTGGCCGCGGCCAACGTCTCGAAAGGGCTCGAGAACCAGTCCGTGGAAATCGCGAAAATCGCGGAAATACCGGGATTCCGGAAGGGCAAGGCTCCGCTGCAGATGATAAAAACCAGATTCGCCGACATGATCAAGGACGAACTCAAGCGCTCCGTAATGGAGGCCATCGTAGGCAGACTCCACGGAAAGGACGAGCAGACTCTCGACGTCCTCAACTACAAGCTGCCGGAACCGGACCAGATGGATATGAAGGACGGAGAGGACTTCAACGTCTCCATCGAATTCGAAGTCGCTCCGGAATTCAAGCTCCCGGACTACTCCAAACTCAAGGTGGACCTCAAGAAGGAGGACGTCAAGGACGAGGAGATCAGCTCCCAGATGGACAGGCTCAAGCACAACTACGGCAAATACATCGACTGCGAAGGACCAGTCATCGAAAACGACATGCTCGAAGTGGCCATATCCTCCGACATCGCCCTGCCGGAAAACGCCTCCGACGAGGCGAAAAGACTCTCCAATTGCGACAACATGTGGGTCTGGGTCCGCGACCCCGAAATGATCCCCGGACTTAACAAGGCCGTGACCGGCGCCAAACTCGGGGCATCCGTCAAATTCACAGCCGAATACCCGGCGGACTTCAGAGAGACCGCTCTCGCCGGAAAAAAAGCCGCCTATTCCGCAAAGGTCGGCAAAATACAACGCCACAGCCCCCTCGAGGACATGGACGAACTCTGCAAGCGCCTCAAGGCCGCAAACCTCGACGAACTGAAGGACAGGATAAGGAAGGAGATCGAAAACGCCAAGACCAGCAGCCATGAATACATGCTCAAGGAGAAATACGTCGAGGAGATCTGCGGAAAAACACCCGACTTCCCACTCCCGGAAAAAACCCTGAACCAGTTCGTCGCCGACGAGACCAACGCCTATGTCAGAGAACATGTCGAGAACGAGGCTCAGGCGGAGGACTTCCAGAAGAACAAGGACGAGCACATGAAGAAGATCAGGGCCATGGCCGAGGCCAAGCTCAGACGCTTCCTCATCCTCAGGAAAATCGCGAACACCGAGAAGATCAGCGTCGAGAACGAAGACATAGACAGGGAACTTGCCAGAATCAGCAGATACTATGGTATGGACCGCAAGGTGCTGGAGAAGAACTACTCCGAAAGACTGGCCGAGCACATACACATGCAGGTCATCGAGGACAAGGTCAAGACACTCCTGGCAGACAGAAACTCCCCGGCGAAGGAATCCAACAAGCAATAAAGGAGAGCGCAAGATGTCAATACTGGTTCCTATGGTCGTCGAACAGACCGGACAGGGCGAACGAGGATACGACATATACTCGAGGTTGCTAAAGGACAGGATAATCCTCCTGGGCACCCCAATCGACGACAACGTCGCAAACCTCATAACCGCCCAGCTGCTCTTCCTCCAGTCGGAGGACGCTAAAAAGGACATAGACCTCTACATCAACTCCCCGGGAGGTTCGGTGACCGCAGGCCTGGCGATATACGACACCATGCAGAAACTCGCATGCGGAATAAAGACCTACTGCGTGCGACAGGCCGCCAGCATTGCCGCCGTCCTCCTCTGCGCTGGAACCCCGGGCAAGCGATACGCCCTGCCCAACTCGAGAATCATGATACACCAGCCATGGGGAGGCGCGGAAGGCAGCGCTTCCGACATCAGCATACACGCGAAGGAGATACTCCGCCTCAGGGACATGCTCAACGAAATCCTTGTCAAGCACACCGGCAAGCCCATCAAGAAGATATCCGCGGACACCGAGCGCGACTTCTTCATGTCGGCAGATGAAGCCAGAGAATACGGCCTCGTGGACAACATCTTCACCAAAAAATAAGGCCCCTGCGTGACACACATGAAGAACAACGGCGGAACATACAACAAGTACACACCAAGATGCTCCTTCTGCGGGCAGAGCGCGGAGAAGGTAGGACCGCTCATCACAAGCCCGAACGGCGCCGCCATTTGCAGAAACTGCATTGACGTCTGCTCCGGAATGTATCAGGACGAGACCGGCGCAAAGGGAAAAAAGCAGGAACAGCAGCAGCACGCAAACGCGGCCATCCTCAACGTCAAGGTCCCAAAGCCGGAGGACATCAAGAAGACCCTTGACAAATACGTCATTGGACAGGAACACGCCAAAAAAGTCATCTCCGTCGCCGTCCACAACCATTACAAGAGACTCAGCGTCGCCTCCCCAACTGGCGGCGATGACGTCGAAATCGAAAAAAGCAACATCCTCCTCATCGGTCCCACAGGCTCGGGAAAAACCCTCCTCGCCAAGACCCTCGCAAGAATGCTCGATGTTCCGTTCTCAATCGCCGACGCGACAACCGTCACGGAGGCAGGATACGTCGGAGAGGATGTCGAAAACATCATCCTGAGGCTGGTCCAGGCCGCCGACTACAACGTCAAGCGGGCACAGATCGGAATAGTCTATATCGACGAGATAGACAAGATCGCGAAAAAAAGCGAGAACGTCTCCATCACACGGGACGTCTCGGGAGAGGGCGTCCAGCAGGCCCTCCTTAAAATCCTCGAGGGCACTGTCTCCAGCATTCCCCCGAAGGGAGGCAGAAAACACCCCCAGCAGGAATACATACAGGTCGACACCAGCAACATCCTCTTCATCTGCGGAGGTGCATTCGTCGGCCTCGACAAGATAATCAGAAGGAGAACTGGAAAGCAGATCCTCGGCTTCCGACACAGGGAGGAACGTTCCGCCAAACCCGAGCTCGACGACGACGAGAACGTCCTCAAATATGCGGAACCGGAAGACCTGATACGTTACGGCCTCATACCCGAATTCATCGGACGACTCCCCATCGTCTCCAACGTTTCCCAGCTGAGCAGGCAGGAACTCATCAGGATTCTCTCCGAACCGAAAAATGCACTCGTCAGGCAGTTCAAGAAGCTCCTCCAGATGGAAAACGTCAACTTGGTATTCGAGGACGCCGCCCTCGACGCCATCGCGGAAAAGGCCATGGCGAAAGGCACCGGCGCAAGAGGCCTGAGAACCATCATCGAGCAGATAATGCTCGACGTCATGTTCGACGTCCCATCCAAGCAGAACATCTCCGAATGCATAATCAGCGCCGACACCGTCAGAAACGCGGCCCCGCCAAAACTCATCAGAAGGAAGAACAGCGACGAGAAGGAGCTCATGACTGCATGAAAAACGGAAAACCCAATCTCTCCTACGTGGTCATAACTCCAT
>CAZGJP010000254.1:0-4240 GCA_964526605.1 uncultured Lentisphaera sp. | reverse complement strand
ATTGCAAAACTCCGCGTGAGCCGCGTTGGGAGCGCAGGCACGGCAGGCGGTGCGGCGGAG
This sequence comes from uncultured Lentisphaera sp., assembly GCA_964526605.1. GTDB lineage: Bacteria > Verrucomicrobiota > Lentisphaeria > Victivallales > GWF2-50-93 > DYMC01. The sequence goes on along the minus strand of CAZGJP010000254.1, from coordinate 4,180 downwards.
TGGCGGGCGCATACCCACAGCGGTCTGTGTCCGCCACTCCGCCGTGGCGCATGCCATGCCTCCGCCCCAACCCTTTGGGCGGCAAGTCGAAGATCCCGGCTCGCAAGATGTCAGGGCTCTTCTGGCGCGAATGCCGCGCCGGAGTGGTCGGGACATACCAAGCTGGTATGCCCACTTCCACGTCGGCGTGGCCTCGCATCCAGAATAGCATGCCGCGCGGCCACGGGGAGTTTTGCAATTGGCTCGGGTGAGGCTACGGCATTCCGAGTCTGGGCTGGAGCCTGTCGCGGATTTGCAGGAGTCTCTGCAGGGAAGTTTCGAAGTCTCTCTCGTCCGGAGGGATTGTTCCGTAGCTCGCCTTAGAGTGGATGAGGAAGACCGCGCAGACGTCCTTGCTTAGGCCATGGTCTGTTTTTTCGAGGGATGCGCCATAGTCGAACAGCTCCATGTTGCGTTTGCGTCCGAGTCCGGCGAGGTCGAGCAGCTCGCGGACCGTCCTGTAGCAGATGCCTATTCTTTCGGAGGCCTGTTTGGCGGAGATGGTGCGGGACTGGAGCCGGTCTATAAGCCCCATGCATTTGCGTATTCTTCGTCTGCGCCTGATGCTTGCGCGGACTTTGCGTGCGGCGAAGACTGTGGCGAATGCGAGAGCGACGGAGCTGGCCAGGGCGAGTCCGTTGACGCTGCACATCCATTTGAGCAAGCTGTCCAATCCGTGCATGAACAGGCTTGCCATCGCGGAGAGATTGCGTTTGATGTCCGCGGCCGTTTTCTTCAATCCGCCCTGCCTGTCTTGTGTCTGCGCCGCCAGGTATGGGTCGTTTCCGGTCAGTCTGTCGACCGTGTCCTTCCATTCGGCCTCGTCGAGGGGGACGTTCGCGGCGATTTTCTGCAGGAGAGTATGCTTCTGGTTTCCTTCCTTGGCTGGCGGGGCATTCAGTTTTGCCGCCATGGCGGAGATGACCGACCTTGTGTGCCTTGTCGTTTCGGGCGGAACGATTTTCCATTCGTCTCCGAAGGGATCCTGCATGGCTCCGATGACGAGAGGTGTTGTTCTGGATTCGATGTTTCCTGGTGCTGTGCCGTCGAAAGTGAGCCAGCCTTTGTCATTGATGAATATCTGGGTCCACGCATGGCCGTGGTATTCGTAGACCTCGAAGCTTCCGTTCAGGGTGTTGAAGTTTCCAGGCGAGAATCCGAGGGCGAGGCGCGACGGGATCCCCGCGGCCCTGGCGAGGACGGTGAGCGCCGTGGCGAAATGCTGGCAGTTGCCTTCCTTCGTCTCGAAGAGGAAGTGGTCGGCGATCTCGCATTCCTCCGGGACTTTTCCGGCGTCCAGCCTGTATTTGAATTCGCTTCTGAGGAAATCTCTCAGGAGGATGGCCTTCTCGTAGTCGGTGGCGCCCTTTCCGGCCACGGTGGTGGCGAGCGTGCGGAGTCTTTTGCTTATCCTGGCCTCCGGCAGGCCGAGGTAGTCCTGTCTTTTCAGGCTTTCGCTCCAGAGGCTTTCGTTGGCGGCGCCGGATGCCGGGGCGGACAGCGTGAGCAGTGAACCCGCCGAATAGGAGAAAGGGGTCTTCATGAGTTCCGGCTTGAGCAGGCGGCAGTTGTAGAACGTGGTGTGGGTGTCAGGAGCGACGCCGGTGCCGAAGCTGAAGTATAGCGGCATGTATGCGGCATAGAGGACGGGTGATGTCATCTTGACCATCAGAACTTCCTGCGTCAGCGAGGATCGCTGGTATTCCAGGAACAACGGTTTGATCTTCTGCCGCAGCATCTTGGCGCTGGCGGTCCATTTTCGCCCGTCGTAGACATCGTATAGGCTTCCGAGCCAGTATAGCTTGACGGGAGATATGGCTCTGAAGACCAGGTCGCTTCCCGGGAGACCGCTTCCGCTCCCGTCGCCTTCGACGCTGTTCTCGGATTTTACCTGTTCGGACTTGGCTCCGGATTCTCCAGAGCTGTCCGGCCTGATGGTCTCGTGGATGACATCATAGCCTTGCGGGGATTTTCTTCTGAACTCCGATCCGAGCCATTCCGAGTATTCGGGAGGGAGGAAATTCGTGTTTTCATTCATGAAGGATACTGGGACGAAGCCTGCGCCGGTCTTGAGAGGGTTTGGAAAGAACGTCGAGAAATAGGCCCAGAGGACGAGGATCAGGAAGGAATGCAGGAGGAAGTAATGCCAGTTTCTCCGCATGGGGGCGAGCGAGAATTTCAGTCCGTGGTCTCCCGAAAGCGATATGAGGCGCGAGGAATAGAGCATGAGCATTCCCGAGGCGAGCGCAGCCGGGAGCATGTATATGAAGACGCTTCTCGGAAACACCGAGCCGCTGACGAGCAGTATCATGCCTATCGCGCTCTGCATTCCGAGGTCGCGGATGCTCAGCGTCGCGCCGAGGCCAAGCCCCAGCAGGCAGAGGAACTCGATCAGGCATTTCTCGACAGGGACATGCTGCGAGAGCCTGTAGGTCAGCCATGCCATTCCGCCGGCGATGAGGATTCCCTGCAGGATCTTGCGGATTGTCGTGGACGCGCTGCCTGTTCCGACGGAGGCCGTCGCGGCGGAGGCGGAGCAGGCGATGACTAGCATGTGCGACAGGATGGGATCGGCGTATTGCCATGCGGCGGAGCATGCGGCGAAGCCGAAGAATACGGATCCGAGGACGTGGACCGCGGCGCGTGATAGGGCGAATTGTCTTTTCGGGTCCATGTTTTCCATCCTTGAACCGAAAGCAAAACTCCCCCCGGGGCCGGGTTGTGCAATCGGCTCATTGCTCATGCGCATGGGATCACCTTCGATATGCTTGAGGAGGCGTCAAGTATTTCAGGTTGCACCGCGTTGTATTTCATCAGCGACTTCCTGGCCTTTGCCGGAAGCGACATTGACGGAATGAAATTCTCCATCGGCGCGCATATCCATCTTATGTCCGCGCCCTTCCGGAGGAGGCTGTCGAAGTGGTCCGGCATTCTGGAGCCTTCCGAGAGGGTAAGGCAGTAGACCACGGCGTTCGGGGGTATGATCGGGATGCTGTCCTCCATGAGATCGTCTATGCTTGCGGAAGATGTCTGGATGAGCGCCAGAAGGTCGAGGATGTCCCGCCTGAGCCCGCCGCCGGCACCTCTCAGGACGATAGTCTCGCCATTCCGTCCGTCGCGCGAGATGAACATGGCCTGGCAATGCATTCCGCCGATGTAGCCACATATGCTCGCCGCGGTCTTGACGAGGTGCTCGAAGTTGTTGGAGATCGGGTTGAGGCCCGTCCTCCTCCTGTCGCTGTCGAGTATGACGCATAGTGTTTCGGACGAGTGCGCCTCGAACTCCCTGACCATGAGTCTTCTCTGCCTGGCCGATGCCTTCCAGTGTATGAATCTCATGCTGTCGGATCGTCTGTATTCGCGGACTCCGAAGAAGTCCTCTCCCAGGCCTGAGACGCCGATCGGCCCGCCTGATGTGGACGCCTGTATCCTGTTCCGCCTGAAGACTGGCATCCATGACACCGGAAACATCTCCGGATACACGGTCAGGGTCTCGTCCGTCCTGAACGATTTAACGCGTCTGAAGAGGCCGGCCGGGTCTCCGCCGACCAGATATATCCTCTCGAGCCTGTAGCTGCCTCTTCTGACGGCCTTGAATTCGCGGTGGACCAGTCTGGTCTCGCCGGGGCCGAGCGGTTCGACGGTCACGGTGCCGAGGGGATTGTCGGAGAAGGGCAGATTCTCCCTTATGACAAATGCCTGGCGGGTGAAGCGCCCTCTGTTCCTCACGGTGACCGGGAGCGATATCCATGTTCCGGCGTGGCAGTCGGAGCCGGGGCTGCGCCAAAGGTCTATCTTCCCGATGGACATGAGGGACATGGCGAGGCTGGCGCAGAGCAGGGCGAAGAAAGACGCCGCGGTCAACCCCGCCGCGAGATTGACGTTCGCGAGCGACACGCCCAGCGACGCCACACAGAGGAAAATCAGCGCCCATCCCCTGGCTGTAGGAGAGAAAGGAAGCATGGCGAAACTCCGGAGGTGAAATGTTCCCTATGGATGCTCATTGGACTTCCTGTTCCTCCTCCTTGACCGGGATTCTTTCGAGGATGTCCTTGAGGACGTCGAGGGTGTTCTTGAATTCGCCCTGGGACCTGAGCTTCATCGTCATCCTGTGGGCTAGGACGGACGGGACAAGTTCGCG